>NZ_AUPM01000033.1 GCF_003265365.1 Petrotoga sp. 9PW.55.5.1
GGAGTAATTTCATCGTCTTGTTCTCCACCGTTAGTATCTTCTTCAGAGGATAAAGGTACACATCCAACAATAAGTAACATAGAAATTGTTAAAACTACTACCCATAAAAATTTTTTCACATCTACCACCTCCAGTAATTTAGTAAATTTATTCTATCTTTACTATTTCTGCAGTGTTTCTTACTCTTAACCTTGGACCCTGAGGATCCTTAGAAGCAATTCCAATTGCGCTTACAGTATCTCCAATTTCAATAGAAGGATCCCATTTACCCAACATTTCTTCGTTTCCGGTGCCATCACCAATGTAACCTTCCACATAAACTCTTGCTTCACCTGTTCCGTCGTTTAAATACAAGGAGCTTTCGGTCATTCCTGTTACTGTTCCTTCCACTTTGATAAGCCAACCTTGATATTCATCTTTCATACTATCTCCTGTGCTTATTTCTAAAGGAGGAACTTCTGCGGGATTCTCATCTATAATTATAATGTCTTTATTTTCATCTTCGATCTGTACTTCAAACTCTCCCAAATAATGATCTACAGTGCCTATTACTCTTATTTTTACACCGAGCTCCAAAGGAATTTGTGAAACCCCAAAAACACATATGCCTCCAGTTTCATCTTGAGCATATATAACATCAAAGAAAGCATTATCTGAAGGATTATCTATTGCGGGAGAATAAGTAGTTGTCCTTCCTTCTATCATAACTTTTTCTCCTAAAAGATCTGGTATTCCATTGTTATCTTCATCTTTTCTTACTTCAGATATATCCATCAAGTCAATTGTCATCCAATTTATAATATTTTCAGTAATCAATTTATTTGAGTAAAAATCTGCAGATTGTCCAGCTGTTTCAAAATCTGAAAAGAATATAGAACCTGCTACAACAATCTTTGCACCACTTTCTAGCTCTTCAGCTGCTAAAACATAAACTTCTCCTTGATCAACAGGAGTATTATCTCCTTTATTGTCTGCATCCGAAGTTTCAGTAGTATCATGACCTTTTACTAACCAATCAACATTTTCATCACTTTCCCCCTCAAGTATAACCGAGCAACCACTGTAGAAACTATAAGTTTTTTCTTCTGGAATATTATTTGTCAGATAGTATTTGGAAGATACATAGTCATCAAAATACAAGCGCCACGGTTGCCCACCATTATTGTCATAATCAACAACTTGATCGTCGTTAATTCTCAAGCTTGATCCTATTGTCTCTAATATATTGTTTATTTGTGTAGAAGTTTGGAATTCGCCTTCTCCGTCTTTATAATCCGCCCTTCCAGCAACGATTAAGTTACCACCTTCTTCAGTATATCTTGCAATTGCTTCTAATTCATCCTGGGCAAAGACGCTTCGATTGTCTCCTAAACGGTCAGGACCTGTTATAATCAATACGTCAGTATTTTTTAGTAAATTGTCAGATATTCTTTCTTCATTTACAATAAAAATATATCCTTCCTCTTCGATCATTTGTTGTAAAGCGGAGTAATTATCATCATAATAGCCACTTACATAATCATTAAAATGTGAAGCATCTAAAATGATTTTTGTAGCATTTTCTTCATCTCTAAAGCTTACTGTTACCTCTTCAGTAAACTCTCGAGGGATTCCATCTATCATTATTTCTGATCGTGCATAAATAGTATAATCACCTTCAATGCTCGAAGACCATTCAAAGGAAACTTCTCCGATACCTGCTGATTCAATAATATTTATAGTTTTCTCACCAATTTTATTTTCAGGGCTTATTTGATCTTTGTAAAATTCAACAACAACGTTTTCAAAATCTTGTAGAGTATTATTATATAATGTTGCCTTTATTTCAACATTTTCTCCAATGATTTGTATTCTTCGAGAAACTTCCAATTTAGAGAATCCAGCGCGAACAACTTCTCCTGCCCATACAGGTGCAGTTACTGCAATATCCCCATCTTCTTGCTCAATTCTTACATAATAATAATCATATAATGGCTTTAACTCTAAATTCCATAAGATTTCGTTAGAATCAAAAGATTTACTTTCAACTTCTATGCCTCCATTAGCAATCAAACTGACTTTTGTTATACTATCTGATTCATCAGGATCAACTGCTGAAATGTGTATTCTTAAATTTTGTGGATTTTCTAATATGCTTCCCATTATTTCATCATTTACTATGTATGTGATCTCAAGATTTTTATCTTCAGTTGCATAAACTCTATAATTTCGTATTGCGTCATAGATACTTTCTCTAGATAATTCAGGGGCCAAAACTACAGTTCTTGCATCATTGGCAGTACCCCACTCTCTTCGATGGTTATCTTGATTATTAGAGGGAGCAACATGCCAACCTTTATCTAATGCGCGAGTATAATACTCATAACTTCGAAAATAACCAGGCCCACCAACTGGACCTTCACCATTACCTACTTCTATTAAATGAATTACGTTATCAAATTCTGGCTTATAATAGCTAAAATCATTAAAATCACCAAAAGTTTCTCCTGGATGATTCCATTGAGAAATAGAATCAGGAGATTGTGCCAAAAGTTCATAATATGTTAAAAGATCCATTTCTGGTACATCACGAGATGCAAACCATGGAGTGTTAAATGTATTAATATGTCCCCACCCACCTGTACTACCACTCCAGGTCATTTCAAATCCGGCTATAGCGACGAATCTTCCGTCTTCATTGAATTCATCAGCGACAGCATTTAATCTTTTCCATTTTTCACTTGTAGAATCTTCAACATCAGTAATTGTTTCATTATATCTATCTGTATCATTGTCAAACCAATTTGAGTGATCTGTAACAGCAAAAAAATCAAGGTTTGCCATATCTCTTGCCCATTCGTAAGCTTCTTCAGGAGTTCCTTGCCCATCAGAAAGGTTAGTATGACTATGTAGTTGGCCAAAATAAAAATTATAACTTAGAATATCGTTATAATCATCTTTTGAATCAGAACCATTAGTAAATAACAAGCATCCACTTAATACAAAAGAAACTAAAGCAATGCTAATAAAGAAGATACTTTTTTTAAGATGTTTTCCTTTCAATTAATACACCTCCAAATATTTTTTAATTTACTAACTTTAGAAATTCCAAAACTTAAGTTTGGCCCATCTTTTAGCTTTAAATTTATTCAAAAACACCTCCTTTCTAATCCTCAATAATTCTTAATTTTATTAGCCTTTTCGATACTTTGGAATTAAACCAATATAGTAGACATAAAAAAGTATGTTTCGTCATTCCCTTTATAAGAATGGGTGAATGCGACTGTTTTATGTTGCAGACGGAATAGTTTAACGTTTTTTAAATTCAAATGCTCATTTTCTGAAAATTACCATTTCTAAAGTCCCTATTTGTGTATGTCCCATCTTAATACATAACACTGTATCTTTATTTTTTATTTTCTTTCTTGCCATTTCTTGACATCTTCTAAAACTACATTCGTTAAGTTGCTTATGCTTCCAGCTGAATATTTGTCCCCATACATCCTTTCTATGAAACTACTTTTCTCAACCCTTACATACACAAAATATTTTACAACATCGTTGAAAATAATGTCAAATATGATTAGAAACCATTAGTACCATTTAAGTGAAAATAATTCTTATTAACTCACAAAATTTAAATTTTTCTATTAAATTAGCTGTAAATGGTAAAATAACAACAATTTTTCTTTATATTATAAAGTAAAAATCTCAATTTTTAAGATTTTTGCTTTTATTCATCCTTAATTCTTTTTAATTTTTCTTAATCTCCCCTTATCGTCCATAATCAAACTTTTATTTTTCGATTAAAAGAGTTATTATATAAGTAGTTAAACGGTTAAGTGATTATAACAAAAATGGAGAGATAGACCTATGCCACCTAAGAAGAATAAAAACTCAAGATTGACTATAGAAGATATTGCAAATATTGCCAACGTATCTAAGGCAACTATCTCCTATGTAATTAATGAAAAACCAGGGGTAAGTAAAGAAGTAAGACAAAAAGTAAAAAAGATAATCGAAGAATATAACTATGTTCCAAATTCTGCTGCAAGAGGGTTAGCAGGAGAAAAAACGCACTTCATTGGACTGGTTATACCAGACATTTCAGACATTTTCTATGCGAATATAATTAGAGGTGTTGAAAAAACATCAAATAAATTAGGATTCTTTCTAAATCTATTAACAACTCATGCACAAGCTGAAAGAGAGCAGCAAGTTATTAAACTATTCAATAAAAGTATGGTTGATGGTTTAATAGTAATGGCATATTACTTAAAAGATCAATACATCGATATATTAACCGAAAGTGGAATTCCTTTTGTTTTTATAGATTATCCTCCAAAAAATGAAGAAATTTATTCTGTATTAGTTGATAATGAGTCCGGGGCTTTTGAAGCTACTGAGTATCTCATTTTTTTAGGGCATAAAAAGATAGCTTTCTTAGAAGGTTCAAAAGTAGCATGGGATTCAAAAGCAAGATTTGAAGGTTATCTAAAAGCATTAAAAGCTCATTCATTAGAATTCAATCCAAATTTAGTTGAAAATGGTAACTTTACCAAAGAAGAAGGTTATTTAGCAACAAAGAGGTTGCTTATTAAAAAAGAAAAGTTCACAGCAATATTTTCTGCTAACGATCAAATGGCTATTGGAGCTATAAGAGCTTTAAAAGAAGCAGGTTTAAAAGTTCCAGATGATATTTCAATAGTTGGTTTTGATAATATAGAGGCAAGCTCTATAATCGAACCACCTTTAACAACAGTAAGTCAACCTATTTATGAAATGGGGAAAAAGGCAGTGGATGTATTAGTGAAATTAATAAATAAAGAGGAAGTAAGAGAGAAAAAAATCATGCTCAAAACGAAATTAATAGAGAGGCATTCTTGCAGAAAATTATAAAATTTTTTATGGCAATATACTTAACCGATTAAGTATTTATAAACAAGCAAATAAGAGGGAGGTCATAACAATGTTTGAGACAAAGTATGGATATTTTTCACAAGGCGGAAAAGAATACATAATAAAAACTCCTGAAACTCCAAGACCATGGATAAATGTTATTTCCAACGGAGACTATGGAATGGTTATTTCTCAGAGTGGATCTGGTTATAGTTGGAGAACTCATGCGAGTCTAAACAGAATAACTAGATGGGAACAAGATTTAATTAAAGATGAATGGGGAAAATATATTTACATAAAAGATAATGAAAATGGCGAATTTTGGTCTCCTTCTTGGAAACCTGTATGTAAAAACCCTCAAGAATTTAAAGTTAGACATGGGCAAGGATATTCAATATTTGAGACCAAATATTTTAATATCAAAACTGAATTAACGATGTTCGTTGCAAAAGAAGATCCTGTAGAAATTTGGAAATTAAAGGTAAAAAATCTTTCTAATAGAAGAAGAAAACTTTCACTATTCACCTATTTTGAATGGTGTTTGGGAGCTGCACCAGATTGGCATAGAGAATTTCATAAAACGTTTATAGAAACTTCTTTAAATGAAAAACTAAATTGTATTTTAGCAAAAAAAAGAATGTGGGAAATTCCAAATGAGAAAGGTCAAAACTGGAATAAAGAATGGGAGTACCTTGCTTTTCATTCTGTTAATGAAAATATTAGCGGGGCAGAAGGATCAAAAGAACAATTTTTAGGCATGTACAACAATATATCAAATCCAAAAGCTGTAATAACAGGTAATATATCCGGGGTCTTTGGAAAATGGGAAGATTCTATTGCTAGCTTAAAGAACGATATTTCTTTAGAACCAGGTGAAGAAAAAACCTTGGTATATTTATTAGGAGCTTTGAAAAAAGGAGGCGAAGATAAAAATCTTGAAAAAATCATTGAAAAATATAGTGATTTAAAGAATGTTGACGAAGAATTAAACAGAGTCAATCAAATGTGGGAGGAAATGCTTTCTACTTTTCAAGTTGAAACTGCCGATAAAGGTTTTGATTTTTTAATAAATAGATGGCTTAAGTATCAAGCAATATCAGGCAGACTGTGGGGAAGAACAGCTTATTATCAAACTGGTGGAGCGTTTGGGTTCAGAGATCAACTACAAGATAGTCAAATATTTTTATACATTGATCCTGAGAAAACAAAAAATCAAATAAAACTTCACGCGCGACATCAATTTAATGATGGAAGTGTACTCCATTGGTGGCATCCTATATCCGAAATAGGTCACAAAAATAATATATCAGATAACAGACTTTGGCTTGCTTATATTACTATAAAGTATTTGAAAGAAACTAACGATTATGAATTTTTGAATGAAAAGATACCTTATTTAGATGGAGGAGAAGGGGGCTTATACGAACATTGTGTCAAAGCTATTAATTATAATTTAAACAAATTAAGCGATAGAGGGTTACCTCTAATTGGTGATGGAGATTGGAACGATGGTATGAACGCGGTTGGTACACAGGGGAAAGGAGAGAGTATTTGGCTTGGACACTTTTTATACGGTGTTTTAATAGATTTTTCAAAAGTGTGTGAAAAAATGAAAGATAAGGTAAATAAGAATAAATTTTTAACTGAAGCAAAACAATTAAAGGAAAATATAAATAAATATGGATGGGATGGAGAATGGTATATAAGAGCTTTTAAAGACAATAGTGAGCCTGTTGGAAGTAAAATGTGTGAAGAAGGAAAAATATTCTTAAATGCTCAAATTTGGGCTATTATAAACGAGACAGCTACAGAAGAAAGAAAAACACTTGCTTATCAATCTGCTAAAAAATATCTTTTTAAAGATTATGGTCCACTTCTTTTCTATCCAGCCTATAAAACACCGGATTCCAATGTTGGTTATTTAAGCAGGTACGCTCCAGGAGTTAGGGAAAATGGTGGATTATACACTCATGCTGGTACTTGGGCTATCTTAGCTGCATCTAAGATGAAAGATCCTGATACTTACAAAATATACAAGAGTTTTATGCCTGTTTATAGGGGTCTAGAACCAGATAAGTATCTTGTAGAACCTTATGTAACTCCAGGGAATGTGGATGGATCTGACTCTCCATACTTTGGAAGAGGTGGATGGACTTGGTATTCCGGATCTGCTGCATGGTATTTTATTGTAGGAGTTGAAGGAATTTTAGGTCTAAAACCTGATTGGAATGGTTTAATAATAGAGCCACTTTTACCAGAAGAATGGAAAGAAGTTCAAGTCAAAAGACATTTTAGAGGAAAAGTTTTAAACATTTCCTACAAAAAAAACAGTGAGAAAAAGATACTTGTAAATGGAAAAAAGTTAGAAGGTAACGTTTTAAATCCAGAGAATTTTAAAGAAAATATTTTAAACGTGGAAGTTTATTTTTAGTCAAACTCACCTTTTATCAACATGTATACGGATTTTGGAATTTCTAAAGTGAGTAAAAAAAATAACAAAGAGGAGGTAAGAAAGTATGAAAAAAGTAACGTATTTACTGATGGCTGTAGTACTACTTTTTAGTTTATCTGTTTTTTCACAGTCCCTTATTCACAGTTTTGAATATACTCATGATTTAAACAATGATAACTCAGGATCGACCTTTGAATTAAGCGGAAGATTTGTATATGAGGGTAAATACTCAGTAATCGTTGTGCCCTCTGGAGAATCAGCCGAAACAAAGATGGCTTTTGAATTATCTGGAGACAGATTGAACAATTGGTTAGGGAACGACACTTTAAGGTTAGCAGTTTATACCAAACCTGTCACAACTTTGAAACCTAATAAATTCTTTTTAGGCATGGCAGATGTTACAGAAGGTTGGAAATGGGTAGATGGAGTATTTTCTGAAACAGAACCAAAAGATGGATGGAATATTGTAGAATACAAACTCACTGACAAGATGAAGGATGTAATGCCAGATGGAAAATACATGCTTTATTTCTCTTTTATGCATACTCAAGGAGTAACAAATATTCCTTTGAAAGATCCTTTTTACGTAGACAATTTAATAGCTTTAAACTCAGAAGAACCTGAAATCGAAAGAATATATATTTGGTCTATGGATAGTGAAGAAGAGATAGGAACTTTTGGTAATGATAATACAGGAGCAAAATTTGAATTAGTAAAAGATTTAGCCGCCGAAGGTTTATACGCAATGAAAGTAATTCCTGATGGTGAAGCAATCGAAGCAAAAATTGCTATTGAACTATCTGGTGAGAAAGTACCACTTTGGATGGGTAGAAACGAAGTAACAATGAACGTTTATATTCCAAAAGAAAATAAAATTAAACCTACTATGTATTTCTTAGGTATGGCAGATGTTACTTCTGGATGGGAATGGGTTGGAGGAGTATTTTCCGATACTCAAGTAAACCCGGGATGGAACAAAGTAGAGTTTGAAATTGCAGGTAACATGAGCAATTTGGTGGAAGGAAATAAATACATGATTTATCTCGCATTTGGTGGTTTTGATGAAGATAATGTTAAAACGCCTTTATACGAACCTTTTTATGTAGATGGAATATTTGTCGAAAAATCAAGCAAGCCCACAGTAGAAGAAGTATTAGCGATGGTTCCAACAAGCGTCAAAGAAGAAGTGCAGAATCTTTTAGAATTAGAAGACGAGCCTTTATTAGAGGAAATACAAAAAAGAGCTTTCTTATATTTCTGGAATGAAGCAAACCCAACAAATGGTTTAATTAAAGATAGAAGTACAAAAGATTCTCCTTCAAGTATAGCGGCAGTTGGTATGGGACTTTCTGCTATTCCTGTTGGAATTGAAAGAGGTTGGGTTAGCTATGAAGAAGGATACGAAAGAGTTTTAACAACTTTAACAACTTTTGTCAATGGAGAAGTTGAAGGAATGAATGGTTTCTTCTATCATTTTGTTGATATGAACACAGGTAAAAGAGCCTTGAATAGTGAGATTTCCTCAATTGATACCGCGATTTTAGTAAGCGGAGCGTTAACAGCAGGAGCGTATTTTAAAGATACGCAAGTCGAAGAACTTGCCAATACTTTATACGAAAATGTTAATTGGCAATGGATGCTAGATGGTGGAGATACTTTATCAATGGGATACAAACCCGAAGCAGGATTCTTAGGCGCAAGATGGGATTCATTTAACGAAGGATTGTTAGCTTATGTATTAGCTATAGGTTCTCCAACATATCCAATATCACCTGACTCTTGGGACAAAATATTTAGACCTGTTAAAAATGATACATACATATATTTGCCACAAGAAACTCTATTCGTGTATCAATATCCAAATATTTGGATAGACTTTAGAGATAAAGAAGATAAATATGCAAATTATTTCAACAATGCAGAAGCTGCTACTAGATTTAATTGGTTGTTTGCAGTGCAAAATAGATTCAAATACGAAACATATGATATGGATATTTGGGGACTTTCTGCAAGTGATGGCCCAACTGGATACAAGGCTTATGGTGCTGTTGAAGGTAACCATGATGGAACTGTAGCCCCATACGCATCGATATCTTCGGTACCGTTTACTTATGATCTTTCAATGAACTCTATCAGAGGTATGTTGAGTAAATACGGGCCTTTGGTATGGGGAGAATATGGATTCTATAGTGCGTTCAATGTTGATGAAGTTTGGTTCTCAGATCAATACATAGGAATAGATCAAGGAGATATTATTTTAATGATCGAAAACTATAGAACAGGAATGATTTGGGATTTGTTTATGAGTAACGAACATATTCAGGATGCCTTAAACAAAATTGGATTTGTTGATAAAGTTTCGGATTACTCCGTAACGCCATGGTATGTCGAGGAATACCAAAGGCTTCTAACAAGTTCTGAAGAAAAGTTAGCTTTAGCCCCAAGGCTAAAACAGAGTATTAACATAGATGGAGACTTATCTGAATGGAAAGATGTTCCAAGATATGCTGTAACTGAAGACATGAATGTCCCCTCTGGAGGAATAATTCCTGTAGATAAAAGATCACAAGTTCTCCATAGTTATTTCCAAGCAACCTGGGACGATGAAAATTTATACTTAGCAGCAGACGTTTACGATGAGTTTGTTGTCATAAACATAGCTCCCCAGGACATTGGAGGATATTATAGAACTGATTCTATAGAATTTTATATAAATCCAAATGTAGCAGGCTCTAATGCGGGAATATTCAAATTGGCAGTACTTCCATTTGACACAGAAGGAAATGTACAAGCAGTAAGACACGAAGACGCAAATCCAGGGTCTTTATCAAAAACTGCTCCAAAAGTTCAATTGGCTTCTTTGAGAACAGATCACGGATACAGTATAGAGGTAAAAATCCCATTTGAATATCTTGGATTGTCACCTCAGGAAGGTGTACAAATTGGTTTCAGTCACACAGTCCATAATTCCAATAAACAAGATGCACAAATTGGCGCATATGTAAGACAAAACATAATTTCATGGAATCCTGTGCCAGATATTTGGGCAAATCCGCAAAATTGGGGTATGCTGGAATTAACTGAGTAAATATGAACTTTAGAAATGAGAATTTTTAAAAATAAGCGGTTGAATTTAAAATGGGTTCAAGTACGGTCTTAGAATTTCTAAAGTGAGTAAATGAGGAAAAATAGGAGGTGTAATATTATGAAAAGATTGATAGGTATTTTAAGCATTTTTTTGATTTTAGTAGCATCAGCTTTTGGTGCAACGAAAATCACTGTATGGGCAATGGGTGAAGAAGCAAAGAGCCTTGATCAGTTAGCAAAATTGTTTATGGAAGAATATCCTGAATACGAAGTCGATGTTCAAGCTATTCCCTGGGCGAATGCCTACGATAAGATTTTAACAGGTATTGCCGGTAGGCAAGTTCCAGATGTAGCTCAAATGGGAACTACTTGGATGGCACCTTTTGGCAGTATGGGAGCCTTCGAAGATTTAACCCCATACATTCAAAAATCTGAAATAGTAAATCCTGAAAACTTCTTTGAAGGTGCTTGGCAAACTGGTACAGTAAATGAGAGACAACTCGGCATTCCCTGGTATGTGGATACGCGAGCACTTTATTATCGAACTGATTTATTAGCTGAAGTTGGATACGATCATGCTCCTCAAAACTGGGACGAATTGTACGATGCTGCAAAAAAATTGGCTGAAAAAGGCAGATATGGCGTAACCCTTTATCAACCTCAAGACAATTATCAAGTATTAATGCCTTTTGTTTGGCAAAACGGTGGAGATATTATTGATAGCAATGGAAAAGTAATTGTAGATCAACCTGAATTCGTTGAAGCTTTTGCATATTATACAAGATTCTTTACAGAAAAACTTGCTCCAATAGGGGGCGGCGGAAACTTATTCCAAGATTTTGCTTCTGGTGATACGCCAATGTTTTTCTCTGGTCCATGGATGGTTACTATGCTAAGAGAGCAAGTACCCCAGATCGAAGGCAAATGGGATGTTGCCTTGACGCCTCAAAAGAAAACAATGACGTCTTTCATGGGTGGAAGTGATTTAGTAATATTCAGAGATTCAAAAAATAAAGAAGTTGCTTGGAAATTCATAGAATTTCTTTCAAGACCAGACATCCAAGTAAAATGGTATCAAATAGTCAGTGCATTACCTTCTGTTCAGGCTGCCTGGGAGGACCCTGTATTACAACAAGATCCTATGATCAAAGTTTTTGGAGAACAACTAAACGATGCAAAGGCACCTGTAAATATACCCCAATTTCAAGAAATCTCCGTATCTATGGATAGAAGAGTTGAAGAGGCAATTTATGGTAGAAAAAGTCCAGAACAAGCAGCAAAAGATCTGAAAAATGACATTGAAAAAATCCTGAGATAAAAAACACGCCCCTCTTGCTAAAAAGTGGGAGGGGCTTTTTATAACAATTAGTTGAGGGAGTGATAAAATGAAAACTCCATTAAGAGCCATAGTCACATTTTTAGGTCCCCCTATCATTTTATTATTTATTTTTATGTTGATCCCCATATTTGTTTCTCTTTTTATAAGTTTTACTGATTTCGATGTTTATGCTATGTATGACTGGAGTAACGCTTCTTTTATAGGCTTACAAAACTATGGAGAGTTAATGCAAGATCCCCTTTTCTGGCGAGCTTTGCTAAATACATTGTATGCTTTAGTAGTCGCAATGCCTTTGACAGTGATACTTTCTTTAAGTTTTGCTGCATTAATAAATAGAGAAGGAACTTATTTAAAAAACTTTTTTAAAGTCAGTTTTTACCTTCCTTCAATAACAAACACGGTTGCTATTGCTATCGTGTGGGCTTGGATGTTGAACCCAGATTACGGATTAATCAACTGGTTTTTGGGTTTATTTGGTATTCAAGGCCCAAATTGGTTGGGAGATCCTGCATGGGCTATGCCATCTGTAATAATGCTTGTAGTTTGGAAAGCAGTGGGATACAATATAATTCTTTTTACAGCAGGATTACAAAATATTCCTGATTATTTGTATGAAGCAGCTGAATTAGATGGGGCTACAAGATTTCAACAATTTCTATACGTTACTGTTCCTTCCTTAAGACCGACAATATTTTTTGTAACGGTAATGACAGTTATAGGTTACTTACAATTATTTGAAGAACCTTATATGTTAACTGCAGGAGGTCCATTAAACTCTACTCTATCTATAGTTCTGTATTTATATAGACAGGGTTTTAGATTCTTTAAATTAGGTTACGCTTCTTCTATAGCGTTTGTTTTATTCTTAATGATATTTGCTCTTACTTTTATTCAAATGAGGGCAAGAAGAAACGAAGCTTAACCTAACTAACGAGGAGCTGATAATATGCGAAAAAGAAAAATCTCACCAATAGAGCAGACCGTAGTTCATGGGATACTTATTATTTGGTTGTTAGTTTCAGTCATTCCTTTTGTTTGGATGGTTTCAACATCATTCAAAGGACCAGGGGAAATATTCGTTTTTCCTCCAAAGTGGATACCTCGCTCTCCTACTTTTCAAAATTATATAGATTTATTTCAAAAAGTCAATTTTGGAAGGCCATTTTTAAACTCAGTCATAGTTTCTCTAACTACCACATTATTATCGGTTTTAGTTGCAACTATGGCAGGTTATGGTTTTGCCAAGTTTAATTTTAAAAACAAAAATGTTTTATTTTTAGTCATATTAGGAACAATAATGGTACCTGGTCAAATAACGATGATCCCGGTCTTTTTACTTCTAACCCAATTAAACTTATTAAATACATACTGGGGATTAATTTTACCAGCAATAGCAAATGCTTTTAACATATTTTTTATGAGACAATTCATAAGCGGCATTCCGGATGAATTGATAGAAGCAGCAAAAATGGATGGAGCACACGAAGGTTGGATATTTTTTAGAGTAATATTACCTCTAGCAAGACCGGCTATGGCAGCAATAACCATTTTTACTTTTACAGGTTCTTGGAACAATTTTTTATGGCCACTAATTATCGCCACAGACGAAAGTATGTATACTTTACCAGTTGCCATTTCAGTTTTAGGTGGGCAATACAGTGAAAACATTGCTATGCAGATGGCAGGATCTGTAATTGTAATTTTACCTTTGATAATAGTATTTCTGTTTACACAAAAATATTTTATAAAGGGAATAACTTTCACAGGATTAAAGGGATAATAACTCTTAGGACTGTGTTTAAAAGTTATTTTTAATAAATTCAAACCCAAAGAATATATAAATTAAGAATAAAGGGGGTATTTAAATGGCGAAAGAAAAGAGATTTTTTATTGTTTTTCTGATCCTTTCTTTAATAACTGTATCTCTATTTGCAGGTTCGGTAAAGTACGAGTTCTTCACTTCAAACATATTGGGAAGAGATGTAGGATATTCTGTGTACTTACCAGATGATTATAATTCATCGAATTTATATTATCCAATCATCTATATTTTACATGGTTCTGGTGGGAATCAGTATCAATGGGTTAATGAGGGGAAAATTGTCCAAATTGCCGACGAATTGATTAAAAATGGCGAACTACCTCCGAGTATAATAGTTATGCCAGCAACTGGGAACAACTGGTATGTAGACAGAAGAGAAAAGATAGAAAGTATGTTTTTTCAAGAGTTTATGCCATACATAGAAAATACCTATCGTGTTATTAAAAGTCGTGATGCAAGAGCTATAGGTGGGCAATCAATGGGAGGTTATGGAGCTTTGAGATATTCTATGTTACACCCGGAATTATTTTCAGTAGTAATTCTACTGAGCCCGGCAGTTTACGATCCTGTTCCACCTAAAAATTCTGCTGCGATAACTTCAGGGGTTTTTGGAGATCCTTTTGACCCAAACATTTGGAAATCTTTAAATTATCCTTCTCTTTTTATGAGTTACTTAATGAAAGGGATGCCTGTAGCAATGTATATAGCTTCTGGAGATGATGATGAACTATTCATTGAGGTACATGCCACACAATTGTATGCAAGTTTGAGAAATGCAGGACTACCAGCTGAACTTAGAATTGTTGACGGAGGCCATGATTGGGAAGTGTGGATTCCGACTATGAGAGAAGGATTGAAGTATGCTGGAAAATATCTAACTCAACCAAAATAATTGTAAAAGCTGCCGTGACGGCAGCTTTTTTATTTTTGATCTAATATAGTAAAATATCTATCCAAAAAATTTCTTATCTCATTTGTACCAAAATATTGGGCAAATCTTTTTACTTCTTTACCTTCTTCATCAAGAAAAATAATAGTTGGAACTGTGAAAACAAGAAATTGCCCAGCTTTCTCTTGATCTTCATTTACTTCAATAACTTCGTAAGTAATATTATACTCTTTAGAAATTTCTAGAAATTTTGGAAAAAATGCCTTACAAACAGAACAACTTTTATTTTTAAAATAAAGAGCTTTCATTTTTTTATCCTCCAAGATACTTTATAATAAAAACATTATTTTAAAATATTATACTATTAAAGTATTATTAATATATTACTGGTATAATAAATACGATAAAATTTATCATAATAAGGGAGGATTTTCATGGCTAAAGTTAATATTATTTTTTACAGTATGTATGGACATATTTATAAAATGGCTGAAGCTGAAGCCCAAGGAGCAAAAGAAGTTCCAGGAACAGAGGTTAAAATCTATAGAATCCCTGAAACTTTACCAGAAAATATTCTTGTTCAATCAGGTGCGAAAGACGCCCAAAAAATATTTTCTCATCTTCCAATAGCAACCTTAGATTCCCTAAAGGAAGCTGATGCGATTATTTTTGGTACTCCTACCAGGTTTGGAATGATGGCTGCTCAAATGAGACAGTTTTTGGATACAACAGGACCTCTTTGGGCTGGAGGAAGTTTAGTGGGGAAAATAGGTAGTGTATTCACTTCATCAAGTACTCAACACGGAGGTCAGGAATCAACGATCCTTAGCTTTCATACTACTCTTTTACATCATGGTATGATTATTGTTGGAGTGCCTTTTACCGAACCAAATTTAAGTGATTCTTCAAATATACACGGAGGTACTCCTTATGGAGCATCTGCTATAATTCCACAAGATGATGAGAATAGACCTAATAGCATAGAACTCGATATTGCAAGAAGCCAAGGCAAAAGAGTAGCTGAACTGGCAAAAAAGCTTTTCGGATGAAAATACAAAAAGCAAAAAAATAAAAATTGACGCTCATAAAGAGCGTCTTTTTTATTTATAATAACTTGACTTTTTAATAACTTCTTGTTATAATTTATTTGATTATTCACTTAGTGTATGAATAAAAATCAGAGGTGTTGTTATGCTTGATATTCAAAAATACACTTTTTTCAATCCTTCTCCGAATTTCAGAGAAATGATGATTTTAAATTTGATTTCTCAAGATAACGATATTTCCCAAGATTCAATGGCAAAAATCGTTGGTGTAGTACCTTCTATGATAAACAAGTATTTAAAAGACTTTGAAGAGAATGGATACCTTTTAAAAAGTGGGGAAAATAAAAGAAATATGAGTTATGAACTTACAGATGCTGGTAAAAAAAGACTTCAATTTTTGATAGTGAGTTTTGTTGATGAGGTTTCTGAACTTTATACAGAAACAAAGGATTCTTTTAAGAAGGTTTTTCAAACATTAAAAAAGGATAATATAAAAAACATTTTATTATATGGGGCAGGTGTCGTTGGAGGGATTGTACTCAAAGTTTTAAAGGATGAAAATATTAATATTGTTGGTTTTTTGGATGATTCATCTTTAAAACAGGGAGATAAACTTCAAGGGATTGATATTTATTCCCCCGAAAAAGCAAAAGAGCTAATTTACGATGCCCTTATAATAGCTTCTTTCAGAAAGTCAGAAAGTATTCTTCAAAAAGCTATTGAAAAAAATTTACAAAAGTTGTACGTTTTTAAGATAGATGATGAAGGGAATATTTCGCTGGAGGGGAGAAAAAATGAAAGATAGAATGAAGGTCCCTTTATTTGATTTGACAAGGCAATACGAAAATCTGAAAAAAGATGTGTTAAAAAAACTCGATGCGGTTTTTACCTCTGGAAACGTGGTAATGGGTAGTAATGTAAAGTCACTAGAAAAAGAGATTTCTAATTATCTGGGATCAAAATACGCTATTAGTGTTGCTAATGGTTCTGATGCGTTAAGATTATCTGTTAAAGCTCTGGATATTAAAAATGGTGATTATGTAATAACTACCCCTTACACCTTTTTTGCTACAGTAAGTGCCATAGTTCTAAATGATGCAAAACCTATATTCGTTGATATAGAGGAAAAATATTACAACATAGATTTAGACCAGGTAGAAGACGTTCTTAACAATCACCCAGAGAAAGAAAAGATCAAGGCTATTATTCCCGTTCACTTGTTTGGAAAAAGTGTTGATTTAGAAAGATTGGAAAAAATAAAGAAAAAGTATAATATAAAAATCATTGAAGACGCTGCTCAGTCGATAGGATCCGTCTGGCATTACTCTAATGGAGAAAAAAAATTAACAGGTACTGTTGGTAATTTTGGAATTTATTCTTTTTTTCCTACAAAAAACCTTGGTGGATACGGCGATGGCGGTATGGTAGTTACTAACGATGAATACTTAGCTGATAGAATTAGAAGATTAAGGGTACATGGCTCATCAAAAAAATATTTTCATGAAGAAGTTGGCTATAATTCTAGATTAGATGAAGTCCAAGCAGCAATACTTAGGATCAAACTCAAAAAATTAGATGAGTATATTGATAAAAGAATAAAAAAGGCAAAAAATTATGAGGAGTTGTTTCAAAGTCATGAATTAGATAAACACATTGATTTTCCAGCTTATTTTAATAATAGAACCCATGTTTACCATCAATATGTTATTACGTTAAAAGATCCAAAATATAGGGATAAATTAAAAAGTTATCTTAATGAATACGGGATTGGAACTTCGATATATTACCCACTTGGATTGCATCTTCAAAAGTGCTTTGCGGATTTAGGATATAAAGAAGGGGATTTCCCTGTTACAGAAAAAGCTTCTAAAAGTTCTCTTGCTTTGCCGATGTTTCCAGAGTTGACAAAAAAAGAGCAAGAGTACGTTGTTAAAGTTATTAAACAATTTTTCAAAAAGTAGGGGAGGAAAGAAAAGATGGCATTATTAGATAAAATCATAGATAAAACAGCAAAAATAGGGGTGATAGGCTTAGGTTATGTTGGTTTACCTCTTGCTGTAGAAAAAGCCAAGGCAGGTTATACGGTTTTAGGGTTTGATATTCAAAAAGAGAAGGTAGATAAAGTCAACAAAGGAATAAATTATATAGGTGATGTTGTTAATGAAGAACTAGAAGAATTTGTTAAAGATGGCTTTATTAGTGCAACAGATGATTACGATAGAATAGAAGAATGCGACTGTATTATGATTTGTGTACCTACACCTTTAAATAAATTCAAACAACCTGATCTAAGTTTTGTAGAAGATTCAACAAACGAGATAGCTAAAAGATTGAAACCCGAAAAACTAATAGTTTTAGAAAGTACTACCTACCCTGGAACAACAGAAGAAGTTATTCTTCCAATATTAGAATCTACTGGTTTAAAAGTTGGAAAAGATTTTTATTTGGCTTTTAGCCCCGAAAGAGTGGATCCGGGAAATTTAATATATAAAACTAAAAATACCCCAAAAGTTGTTGGTGGAGTTACAGAAAAATGTACACTTCATGCAAAATCTTTGTACGAAAGAGTTTTAAATGCTGGTGTTTTTACCGTTTCTTCTCCTAAAGAAGCAGAAATGTCAAAAATTTTGGAAAACACCTTCAGAATAGTCAACATAGGTCTTATTAACGAAATGGCAGTATTAGCAAGGAAAATGGGAATTAATATTTGGCAAGTAATCGATGCTGCTGCAACAAAACCTTTTGGATTTATGCCTTTTTATCCTGGACCTGGAGTGGGAGGACATTGTATCCCCATTGATCCATTTTATCTTACTTACAAGGCAAGAGAGTTCGATTATCATACAAGACTTATAGAATTAGCTGGAGAAATTAACGATTACATGCCTGAATATGTAATAGAAAGATTGATGGACATTTTAAACGAAAAGAAGAAATGCTTAAATGGTTCCAAAATTTTGATGCTGGGAGTAAGTTATAAAAACGATATAGATGATTTGAGAGAGTCACCCGCTTTAAAAGTATTAGAACTCCTAGAAAAGAAAGGGGCGCAAGTAAAGATTCACGATCCATACATTGAAGAATTTTCTCATAATGGTGGCATTTTCAAAACCTCTCCTTTAACAGAAGATTTAATAAAAGAATCAGATGCGGTTATAATTACTACTGCCCATAAAAAAGTAGATTACGATTTTGTAGCTAAAAATACAGATATAATTTTTGATACAAAAAACGCCACTAAAGATATTAGAAATAACTATCCAGATAAAATCCATTTATTATAATAGTAAATTAATTAGGTGGTGCATACATTATGTTAAAAACAGCAATAATTGGCTGCGGTAGAATTGCTCAAAAAAAACATTCTGAAGCTATAATAAGAAATTCAAATATAATTGAAAATATAGCAGTTTGCGATTTATTAAGAGAAAGAGCCTTAGAATTTGCAGATAAAATGGAAAAGGCTGACTTAAAAAAACCGGAAATATATGAAGATTATAAACAATTACTAAAGCGAAAAGACATAGATGCAGTAGTTATAGCAACAGAAAGCGGAAATCATTATGAAATAACTATGGAAGCTTTAAACAACAACAAGCATGTCTTAGTTGAAAAACCTATGGCTTTATCCACAAAACATATGAACGAAATGATAGAAGTTGCTGAAAATAAAGATTTAAAGTTAGGAGTGTGTTTTCAAAACAGATTTAATCCACCAATCCAAGAATTAAGAAAAAAAATAGAATCAAATGCTTTTGGTAGAATATTACACGGCCAAGCATCCATTAGATGGAATAGGAACCGTGATTATTATAAACAAGCCCAATGGCGAGGTACCTGGAAATATGATGGTGGAACCTTGATGAACCAATGCACTCACGATATAGATTTATTGTTATGGAATATGGGTTCAGAAATTGATGAAATATATGGTGTGATAAGGAATTTTACACATCCTTATATTCAAGCTGAAGATTTTGGTGGGGCTATAATAAAGTTTAAAAATGGGTCTGTTGGAATTATAGAAGGTTCTGCTACTATATATCCCAAAAATTTGGAAGAAACACTGTCTATTTTTGGAGAAAAAGGCACTGTAGTTATAGGTGGGCTTGCTGTAAATAAGATAAAACACTGGAGATTTGAAGGTGAAGACGCTCATCCTTATCAGAATCTCCCAGATCCAGATACTGTATACGGCAATGGCCATGTGCCTCTTTACAGAGATTTTTATAACGCAATATTAGAAAATAATCAACCTTATATCAACGGTCAAGAGGGTAAAAAAGCTGTAGAAGCAGTGTTTGGAATTTATAAATCTGCAAAAGAAGGTCTGCCTGTTAAATTTCCTATAGATTTTTCTACGTTGGAAATGGAAAATTAGATTTAATAAAATATAAAGTCCGAAGCTAATTTCTTATGTCCGAACTGCCCGATTTCAAGTAGACACGGTTTAATTCCCTTCCTCGAAGGGGTGGATGCAGCGTTTTATGCTGCAGACGGGGTAGTCANTTCTATTCCCCTTCCCC
>NZ_AUPM01000034.1 GCF_003265365.1 Petrotoga sp. 9PW.55.5.1
TTCAAAGAAGACATAGAAGAATTCAAAGAGATAGAAGAAATGGAGGTGCCAAAAATGTTTGACACGTTAGAAAAGATAGCTAAAAGAGATAGAGAAGAAGCGATGAGGGAAGGAATTGAAAAAGGCAAAGAAGAGGGTAAACTGGAAGGAAAGAGAGAAGGTAAGCTGGAAGGAGAGCTAGAAGGAAAGAAAGAATTAGTATTAGAAATATTAAACCAAAGATTTGGAGAAGAATTCAATAAAGAGTTAGAAGAAAAAATAAAGAAAGCAAGCGAAGAAGAGATTAATAAGATAAAGAAAAATATTTTGAAAATGACCCTTAACGAATTAAAAGAAATTCTGAAATAAAAGTATAAAACTTTCTAAATAAGTATTAATTTACCTCTTGTTGCAAAAGATTTAGGTTTAATTCCCCTCTTGAGAGGTATGTGGGTTTAAATTCCCCTTCACAGAAGGGGAATTTTACTTTCAAAACCAAAACCATAGACGAACTAAAAGAAATTTTGAAATAAAAGTATAAGACATCTTAAATTGACCGTTAGTTCCCCTTTTTGAAGTGGAATGACGGAGCCTTCCGGTTAGTTCCATATCAAATGCCTCCGATTTTCCTTGCCCCCTTAAAAAGAGTCAAGGCTATGATATCATTTCAAAGATATCTAATTATGATCTAACCAATTGTTTTCACGGACAAATAATATGATCTAACGCGTTTTGTTGACATATATTCAAAATTATGGTAAAATTTCTTTGATAAATTAAGTTTTTTAATGATGGAGTTGTAAGTATGGTTTGTTTAACAAATGGAAAGGTCGAAAAATTAATTATAAAATTCAATAGACATCATCATACATGGCGTGGCCGCGGCAATTCATGCCATGTATGTTGTTGCTAAAAATACTGCATACAAGGCAAGATATAATAACCGGTCACGTTTAAAACGTGGCCGGTTTTTGTTTTTAATAGTCTAAAAATAAAAAAACAATGGAAGGAGTAAAAAATGAAAAGAGATATTTTTGCAGAATCAAAAAAGCTGTCCAACATAGTAAGTGAAATCAGAAAAACATTGATTCAAAAGAATTTTTATGAGTTTTTTCCTCCAGCAATAGTAAATTATAATGAAAAGATGAAAAAAGGTTTTAAGTTTGCTGACGGTAAAAATTTTTATCTTTTAAAACCGGATGTTACATCTTGGCTTATTGAAATGGATAAGGTGAAAGATGAAGAAAGAATTTTTTATGTTTCTGAAGTTCTCACAGATAATTTATCCAGTAGTTGGCAATTAGGGTTTGAAATTCTAAATGGTGAACAGATAAAAATCGAAGAAGAGATTATTAATCTAACCATTGATATACTTTCTAAATTAGGAATAAAGAATTTTTTTATCGATGTTAGTTCTATAAAGTGTTGGGAAGATATATTAGAAAGTGTTCCTGATTTTAAAGAAAAGATATTGAGAGCAATAGAGTTAAGAAACTTTGAAATAATTGAAAATCTGCCTCTAGATCAAAAGATAAAAAATACGGTTGGAGATCTTTTTAATTTTAGAGGGAAAGAGACGAATTTACCTAAGTTAAATAAGATAATAAAAGAAATTAATGATTCTAGAATTTTTGTTGATCTCGGAACTATAAAATATATGGATTATTATGAAGATATTGTATTTGAAATTTATTCTCCTGATAATGGGTATCTATTAGGTAATGGAGGTCAGTATCAGGTAAACGGTAAATATTCTTGCGGTATGGCTTTGAATCTAGATGTAATAAGGGAGATGAAAAGATGAGTGAAATATCTATCGCATTACCTTCTGGGAGGTTATTAAAAGATAGTAAATTATTTTTAGAAAAGATAGGTATAAGAGTAAAAGAAGCTTCTAATAGAGAGCTTATTTCTTCTGAAAACGGCTATATGTTTTATTTTCCAAGAGTATTTGATGTTCCTGTTTATGTAGAGAATGGAGTGGATTTAGGTATATGTGGAAGTGATGTAGTTTTAGAACGAAATAACGATGTCTATGTCCCAATTGAACTTCCTTTTGGTAAATGTCGAATGAGTATCATTCTACCAGAAGAGAAAATAGTACCTTTAGAAAATATGGAAGGTTATAGAATAGCGACAAAATACCCAGAAATCACAAAGAATTTTTTCAACGAAAAAGGATTCAATGTTAAAGTTTTAAAATTGAATGGTGCTGTAGAGTTGGCAGCAAAAACGAGAATAGCAGATGCTATAGTAGATATCGTTGATACAGGGAACACAATTAAAGCTAATAATTTAAAAGAAGTATATAAGATGATGGATATTTCCGCGGTTTTATTGGTAAATAGAATCACTCAAAAAACAAAGTTTGATTTTATTAACGATCTTATCAAAAAGGCAAAGGATTATAAAAATAATATTATGTAAATAAAAATAGCTTAAAGGGGGTAAAAGATTATATGAATCTTCAGCAGTATGTTTCGGAGATTTTAGAAGAAGTAAAAGAAAACGGAGTTGATGCAGTAAAAAAGTATTCAAAGCAGTTTGATAATTACGATGGAGATTTTACTTTAAAAGATGAAGAATGGGATATTGATGAACAGATATCTACCGAAGATAAAGAGATTATTGATAAGATAATTGAAAGATTACAAATTTACCACTCCAAACAGTTGAAAGAAGATATTTTTTATTCTAACGATTATGGATCTAAATATGGGCTAATTCAAAGACCTATAAACAGGATTGGAATATACGTCCCAGGCGGGAAGCCTCTACCTTCAAGTTTATTGATGGTGGCTGTTCCAGCGAAAATAGCAGGTGTTAGGGAAATAGCAATAACTTCTTCTCCTAAGGATGGAAAGATAAATCCATATATAATATATATAGCTAAAGTATTAGGGATAAAAGAGGTATATAAGATTGGTGGTATACAGGCAATCGCTGCTATGAGTTATGGAATAGGGATGAAAAAGGTAGATAAGATATATGGTCCTGGAAATCAATATGTGAACGAGGCTAAAAGGCAAGTTTTTGGAGAAGTTGGAATAGATAGTTTGGCAGGTCCTTCAGAGATATGTGTTATAGCAGATGAAACAGCAAATAAAGAGTATGTATTAAACGATTTACTTTCTCAGCTTGAACATGGACATGAATCAAAATCTTTTCTTGTAACAACTTCAAAGGAAATATATGATTTTTGTGATCAAGAAGGTGTAGAAAGATATCTATACGGTACTATAGAAGAGTGTGCAGATAAAACCAATGAAATAGCTCCGGAACATTTAGAAATAATAACCAAAGAACCCGAGAAAGTAGTTCCTTTGATTCAAAATGCAGGGGCTATATATTTAGGTGAATACACACCTGTTCCATCAGCAGATTATTTTTTGGGAGTGAACCATGTTTTACCTACTGGAAAGGCTGCAAGGTTTTCTTCTGTGCTTAATGTATCCGATTTTATTAAACAGATATCTATTGCTAAAGTAACAAGAGAAGAGTTATTGAAAGAAAGATATTTAGGGATAAGATTAGCTGAAGTTGAAGGAATGAATCAACACAAAAGGTCTATGGAGGTGAGAGAATGAGAAGAAAAACGGATGAAACAGATATTGAAATCAATTATTCAAAGGAATTATCAGTAGATACAAAAGATCCTGTGCTAAACCATCTTTTAAAAACGTTGTTTTATTATATGGAGAAAACGGTTATGGTAAAAGCTGAATTTGATTTAAAGCATCATCTTTGGGAAGACATGGGTATTAGTGTAGGTCAATTTTTAAAAGAAGAAATTAAGGATAAGAGTATTAAAAGGTTTGGAAGTTGTATTTTGCCTATGGATGATGCACTTGTTCTTGTTTCAATAGATATTTCGAGGGCCTATACCAACATAGATTTGGAATTAAAAGATTTGGAAGCAGGGTTTGATTTAGGGAATTTCAAAGAATTTATTTATGGATTATCAAGGAATCTTTCTGCAACTATCCACATCAAACAACTTAACGGTGAAAATGCTCACCATATCATCGAAGCTTCCTTTAAAGCTTTGGGGAATTCTTTAAAGCAGGCCTTAGAAGAAAGCCCGAAACGTGAAAGCACAAATAGAGTTTACGAAGTCTAGAGGTGAAAAAATGGAAAAAATAGTAATATTGGATGGTGGGGTAGGGAATTTCTCTAACGTTCAAAAAGCTGTGGATGGAATAATATCCAATAAAGTTGAGGATATAAAAAAGGCGGATAAGCTTATTTTTCCTGGAGTAGGTTCTTTTGGTGTGGTATCTAAAAGTATTATTCCATTAAAAGATTATATCTTAGAACATATTGACAAAGGGAAACCGCTTTTAGGAATATGCTTAGGGATGCAATTACTTTTTCAAAGTAGTGAGGAAGATTCCGGAAAAGGATTAGCTTACCTTCCAGGAAAAGTAGTTAAGTTTAAAAAGATGAAAGTTCCTCATATTGGTTGGAACGATATTGAGATTGTAGAAAAATCTGAAATATTTAAAGGCATTCAAAGTGGAAGTTACTTTTACTTTGTTCACTCATACTATGTAGTTACCGAAGATAAATATATCACATCTTATACCGAATATGAAAGTAGAGGTAGGTTATGCAGATTTGTATCAAGTGTTCAAAAAGATAACGTATTTGGTGTTCAATTTCATCCTGAAAAATCTAGTAATAACGGGATAAAACTATTAGAAAACTTTAAGAGTTTGTGATATGGAGGTGAAAAAGATAATAAAAATAATACCTGCGATTGATTTAATGGATAAAAAAGTAGTTAGACTTTACAAAGGCGAAAAAGGCAATGTTAAAACTTATGGTGATCCAATTGAGATAGCTAAAAAATTTGCAAAATATGTTGACTTAATTCATATTGTGGATTTAGATGGAGCCTTTGAAGGAGTACCTAAAAACTTGGATATAGTAAGAGAAATTATTAAAGAAACTGGAATGAAAGTAGAAGTGGGCGGGGGATTTAGAACTTTTGAAAGTATAAAAAAGGCTAATGAAATGGGAGCTGAATATATAATAGTAGGGACAGCGGCTTTTGATTTAGAATTTTTAAAAGAAATAACTGGTTCTTTCTCAAATATAACTATTAGTTTAGATGCAAAAAATGGGTTATTAAAAACACAAGGTTGGTTAGTTGAAGAAAAAGTAGTAGTAAAAAAGGCTTTTGATATATTTAAAAATTACACTAATAGGTTTGTATATACTGATACAAGTAAAGATGGTACTTTAGAAGGAATATCTCCAAATATCGAAAAGTTTTGGGATAACGAAGAAATTATCTATGCAGGCGGAGTTACAAGCGTAGAAGATTTAAAGGGGTTGGAAAGTTTAGGTTTTAAGGGAGCAATTATAGGGAAGGCAATTTATGAAGGTAAAATAAATTTAGAAGAACTGGTAGGTGAATAAAGTTGTTAACAAAAAGAATAATAGCGGCACTTGATATAAAGGAAGCAAGGGTTGTAAAAGGGGTAAAGTTTGAAAATATTAAGGATGCAGGTGACCCCATAGAACTTGCAAAAAAGTATGAAAAAGATGGAGTTGACGAAATAGTTTTTTTAGATATAACTGCTTCAAAGGAAAAAAGAAAGATCATCAAAGATCTTGTTGAGAAGATAGCAAAACATCTTTTTATACCCTTTACTGTAGGGGGAGGATTAAACACTGTTCAAGAGATGTTAGAGGTTATAAAAAGTGGTGCAGATAAGGTGTTTATAAATACTGCAGCTGTGGAAAATCCAGATTTGATAAAAGATTCTTCAAAAATTATCGGAAGTTCTAATGTTGTGGTAGCGATCGATGCAAAAAAAGATCCTGAGACGAAAAAATACATTGTTTACACACATGGAGGAAGTAAGAAAACTGAATTAGAAGCTATATCCTGGGCAAAAAAATGTCAAGAACTTGGGGCGGGAGAATTACTCGTCACATCTATGGATACTGATGGTGTAAAAGAAGGTTATGATCTAGAATTAATAAAAAATATTGCTGAAAATGTTGAGATCCCAGTTGTAGCATCTGGTGGAGCAGGTAATGTAAGAGATTTTTACGATGTTTTTCAAGTAGGAGCTGATGCTGCATTGGCAGCTTCAATATTTCATTATGGAACTTATACCGCCAAACAATTAAAAGAAGAATTAAAGGAGATGGGAATTAATGTCAGGCTATAATGAAGAATTAATAGATAAGATCGATTGGGAAAAGAATAATGGTTTAATTCCAGTTATAGTTCAAAATACAGATGGTGAGGTCCTAACTCTAGGATATATGAATAAAGAAGCCTTAAATAAAACTTTAGAGACAAAACTCACTCACTACTATTCAAGAAGTAAAAATAGGATCAGGATGAAAGGTGAAACAAGTGGAAATTATCAAAAATTAAAAGAAATTTATATAGACTGCGATAACGACACTTTACTTTTAAAAGTAGAACAAATTGGAGCGGCTTGTCATTTAGGAACAAAGAGTTGTTTTAGAGAAGTGAAAAAAATAAACGATATAAAGGAATCTAGTATCGATTATTCTCTTGATATACTAAATGAATTAAAAGAAGTTATAAAAGATAGAAAAACTAATCCTAAGGAAGGATCCTACACTAATTATTTGTTTTCAGAAGGAAAAGAAAAAATTTATAAAAAATTTGGAGAAGAAGCGGTTGAAGTCTTGGTTGCTTCAAGTAGAGAAAGAATAATATATGAAACGGCAGATATGATATATCACCTCCTCGTTTTGTTAGCTTACGAAGATATTGAATTGGGAGAGGTAATGCAAGAAATTAAAAAAAAGACACTCCCCAAAAAAGGAGGAGAAAGAAAATTGAAATTCAATCCCATTTTGGATAATTTTCCTGAGTATAAGCCTTCTTCTATCAAACTTTCAAGCAATGTTATTGACTTAAGTAAAAACGAGAATCCATTTGATTTACCTATAGATATTAAAAAAATTTTTTTTGACAAGATAAATAAAACAAATTTAAATAGATATCCAGATCTTACCTCTGAAAACATAAGAGAAAAAATCGCTAATTTTTTGAATAATTATTTTAAACAATTCAATTTACAATTAAATAGGAATAATATAGTAGTAGGAAACGGTAGTGATGAATTAATATCATACCTTGTAAAGATCTTCAGTGGAAGTAAAAATATCGTGTTTTATCCTACTTTTGAGATGTATGAATTTTATTCTACTTTGAATAATATTTCCATAGAAAAAGTACCTTTGAATGAAGATTTTGAAATTAAAGATGCAGATAAATATGTAAATAACGATACAAGAATGGTTTTCATATGTTCTCCAAATAATCCAACGGGGAACCTTCAGCCTGAAAGGGAGATTTTAAAAGTATTGAAAACAGGAGTCCCTATAGTTGTTGATGAAGCTTATGCCGATTTTTCCAAAACAAGTATGATTAAGTATTTAAATGAATATTCGAACCTCATAATATTAAAAACATTTTCAAAAGCTTTTGGACTTGCAGGGATAAGAGCCGGTGTTTTGATCGCTAATGAGGCAATTGTCAAGCAACTTATGAAAATAAAATCACCCTATAGTTTTAACATATTAACTGAAAAAATGGTTGAAACAATAATAGAAAATTATAGTTATGTTTTAAAAACGATTGATTATATCATAGATGAAAGGGAATATTTAGCAAAAGAATTAAAAAAGTTAGCATTAAAAAGCGATGCCAACTTTATATTATTAGATTTTGATAAAATATCAGGGATAGACTCCGAAAATGTATATGAATATTTTTCTAAAAATAATATAATTTTGCGTAAGTATTCGAACATGTTAGAAAATAAAATTAGGGTAACCGTTGGAACAAAAACAGAAAACCAAAGGTTTTTATCCCTATTTAAAAAGTTAGTGAATATATAAGATTTATATTCTTATTTTTCTTGAACCTTGAAAAGAAAGAATAAAAGGAAAAATATTATTGGTATTAATAATTGCCAACTTTTAGCCATAAAAGGCGTTAAGATTAAAGAAATTGCATAGAATAAATATGAAAAAAGAACCAAAAAATTCCCCTTCTTTGATATGATACCTCCAAAGTAGACACGCAATTAATAAAAATTACCAAACTGCTTTGGAGGTTTAATTCCCCTCTTGAGAGGGGTGGATTCGCTGAAAGCGAAGACAGGGTGTGGTACATATAATTTGCTAAAAGCAAATTAAAGAGAGACTACCCCGTCTGCAGCACTAAAACGCTGCATCCACCCCTTCGAGGAAGGGGAATAAAACCGCCAGAAAAAACTCGGATGCCTGGCTCCTGTTGAGTTCAGAAACCAAGCATCCAATTGTATATAGTTTTTTATTAATTTTTGTGTCTACTTGACATGGGGCAGTTCATTAAGAGGAGAATTTTTAACTATATTAACCTATCTCAGATATGGAATTAACTTTTATTCCTCTTTCATAAAAGGATATTTAAAATCTTCTGGGGGAATAAAATTTTCTTTAATGGTTCTTATTGAAACCCATTTTAAAAGGTTTACCGCACTTCCTGCTTTATCGTTCGTTCCAGATGATCTTGCTCCTCCAAAAGGTTGTTGAGCAACCACCGCTCCTGTGGGTTTATCATTTATATAAAAGTTTCCTGCAGCATTCACTAAAATTTTTTCTGCTTTGATAATTGCTTTTCTATCTTGAGCAAAAATTGCTCCAGTTAGTCCATAAGGAGACGTTTCATCGGATAGTTTTAGTGTTTCTTCATATTCTTTCGAATCATAAACATATATCGTCAATACAGGACCAAATATTTCTTCTTGCATAGTTTTGAATTTAGGATTAGAGGTTAAAATTACTGTCGGTTCTATATAATAACCAACTGAGTCATCGCATTTTCCTCCGAAGATGATTTCAGCATCACTACTATTTTTAGCAAATTCAATATAACTTTTTATTTTATCGAACGCTCCTTTATCAATAACTGCATTCATAAAATTAGTGAAATCTTCTGGTGTTCCCATTTTAATTTCTTTCAAATCGCTGATCAATTTTTCCCTTACGGTCGTCCAAATATTATTGGGAATATAAGCTCTTGATACAGCAGAACATTTTTGCCCTTGATACTCGAACGCACCTCTAACAAGTGCTGTTACAAGAGGTTCTATTTTGGATGATTCATGAGCTACTATAAAATCTTTACCTCCAGTTTCCCCTACAATTCTTGGATAAGATTTGTAATTTTCGATATTGTTTCCAATATTTTGCCACATCTTTTGGAAGGTGGAATTTGAACCAGTGAAATGTAATCCTGCGAAATTTGAATCATTTAAAACTAAATCCCCTATCTTTGAACCAGGCGCAGGTATAAAGTTTATAACTCCATCAGGTAGCCCTGCTTCTTGCAGGAGTTTCATAAAAAAGTAAGCAGAATATACCGCTGATGAAGCAGGTTTCCACAAAACTGTATTACCCATAATAGCTGGCGCGGTGGGTAAGTTACCAGCAATGGAAGTAAAATTAAAAGGTGTGACAGAAAAAATAAATCCTTCTAAAGGTCTGTACTCTAATCTATTCCAACTGCCCTTTACCGATTTTGGCTGATCCATATATATTTTTGTTGCATAATAAGAGTTAAATCGTAAGAAATCTATTAGTTCACAAGCTGAATCTATTTCGGCTTGAAATACGTTTTTACTTTGAGCAAGCATGGTAGCTGCATTTAATGTAGGTCGCCATGAAGTAGACAATAAATCGGCAGCTTTCTTAAATATAGATAGCCTATCAACCCATGAAAATTCATTCCATATTTTTTTTGCTTCTAACGCACTTTCTATAGCCATTTTTATCTCTTTTTCTCCAGCTTTGTGATACTCTGCTAATATGTGTTGATGATCATGAGGCATTATACATTTTCCAAGATCACCAGTCTTTATTTCTTTTCCACCTATTATCAGCGGTATTTCTATTTTTTGATTTTTAAGATCCGCAAGTTTTCTTTTTAATTCTTCTTTCTCCTTACTTCCCGGTTCATAATTTAAAATTGGTTCATTTTGAGGCATTTCAAAAATTGGTATTGTGTTATTCAAAATTATCTCCTCCTCGTATAATATTAAATTGAGAAACACATTTTTTCTTGGTTCTAAGATAG
>NZ_AUPM01000035.1 GCF_003265365.1 Petrotoga sp. 9PW.55.5.1
AATTCCCCTCTTGAGAGGGGTGGATTCGCTGAAAGCGAAGACAGGGTGTGGATACATATAATTTGCTAAAAGCAAATTAAAGAGAGACTACCCCGTCTGCAGCACAAAACGCTGCATCCACCCCTTCGAGGAAGGGGAATAAAACCGCCAGAAAAAACTTGGATGCCTGGCTCCTGTTGAGTTCAGAAACCAAGCATCCAATTGTATATAGTTTTTTATTAATTTTTGTGTCTACTTGACATGGGGCAGTTCATGCGAGGGGAATTAATTATATGTTAGAAGATAATGAGTTATTTTGCCAATTTCAATATATTCAAAACATCTTCTTTATACAGCTTTACAAAGTTTCCTAACGGCCCTTTCTCTGTTGCTTTTTCCGCCATTTCTTCAAATCTATCATCTGGAACTTTCAATTCTTTCAGCGTCAAAGGCAAATTCAAACTTTCTTTATAATAATTTTCAAGTCTTTTTATGCCCTCTAAAGCAGTCTTTTCTAAGTTAAAGAAATCTGGTTCTACGTTCCAAACTCTTGTTGCATACTGAGCGAATCTGTTAATATCGTGCCTGTATACGTATTTCATCCAAGCTGGGAATAATACAGCTAAACCCGCTCCATGAGCAACATCGTATATTCCACTTACTTCGTGTTCTATATCGTGGGTAGCCCAATCTTCTTCTCTTCCAGTACCTAATAAACCGTTGTGAGCTACTGTGCCAGCCCACATAATCTCTGCTCTGACATTATAATTGTGTGGATCTTCTAAAGCCAAAGGAGCGTTGTGGATTATAGTTCTCATAGTAGCTTCACTCAATCTATCAGTTAAATCTACATTTTTAGTATTTGTAAAGTATCTTTCCATGACATGTGTTAACATATCAACCGTTCCGACGGCCGTTTGAAAAGGAGGTAATGAATAAGTCAGTTCTGGATTCATGATGGTGAATTTTGGTCGAAGAATATCATAATTGATAGCTCGTTTGTACCATCCTTCTTCTTTTGTAATAACTGAACCCATACTTGCTTCGCTTCCTGCAGCTGGAATAGTTAGAATAACTCCTACAGATAAGGCGTCTTTCAAAGTACCTTTGCCTTCATAGAGTTCCCAAACGTCTCCTTCATATTTTACTCCTGCAGCTATTGCTTTGGAAGAGTCTATTACACTACCGCCTCCAACAGCAAGAATGAAGTTAATTTTTTCTTTTTTACAAATTTCTATTCCCTTTTTTACCAAACTTAATCTAGGATTAGGTTGTACCCCTCCTAGTTCAACAAAATCGACTCCCGCTTTTTTCAAGGATTCTACCACTATATCATAAAGACCTATTTTTTTAATACTACCTTGACCATAATGCAGCAAAATTTTGTCTGATAACTTTTTTACCTCTTCTCCAACTTTTTCTTCGGTGTTCTTTCCGAAAATAATCTTTGTTGGACTCACAAATTGAAAATTAAGCATGTAAAATACCTCCTTTATCTCTAACTTTTAGAATTAATTTGAATTTACATAAGATTTTGATCTTTCGGGAAAAAGGTTGTTTATAACTTCTTTTACCGTAGAAATTCTATTAATCTTATAACCGTTTTCTCCGCTGAACACAAAGCCTTCATCTAAATTTCCCTTTGCAGCATTGAGTAATGCTTGAGCAATGCAATAAGGTGTTTCAAGAAAGTTGCAAGTTTTTATGCAATGGTAAGGACATTTAAATGGTTTTTTAATACCCTTTTCCACGTCTTCAATGAATTTATTTCGAACGGCTCTTCCTGGAAGGCCGACAGGACTTTTAATTATTGTAATATCTTCTTTCTTTGCATTTATAAGGGTTTTTTTAAAATTAATATTTGCATCACATTCTTCAGTGGCGATAAAAGGGGTCCCGACTTGAATTCCGCTTGCTCCTAATGAAAACATCTCTTTTACTTTTTCTGAAGAATCTATCCCTCCTGCAGCTATTACTGGAACTTCTTTTCCGTAGTTTTTTTTGATTTCATCACAGAATTTTTTTATTTGGGGAATAGTTGCTTCTATTTGAAATTCAGGTTTTCTTAAATCTTCTTTTTTATAACCAAGGTGCCCACCAGCTTTAGGTCCTTCTACTACAAAAGCATCAGGAATATAATTATATTTTCCCCACCATCTTTTAAATATTATCTGTGCAGCTTTTAGAGATGAAACAATTGGAACTAATCGTGTTTTTGATTTTTCTTCAAGAAATTCAGGTAAACTTAATGGTAAACCTGCACCAGATATAATCAAATCTATCTCTTCTTTTATTGATGTCATAACTAAATCTTTATAATCAGTTAAGACAGTCATTATATTTACTCCTATAATTCCTTTAGATTTTTCTCTAGCTCTTCGAATTACCCTTTTTAGGCCTTCTGCATTCTTTTCGCTATATTTTTTAGCTTGAACGTTTTCAACAAGTCCAATACCTGCAGTACCTATTATACCTATTCCACCTTCATTTGCAACCGCTGCAACTAAATTATCGAGTGAGACGCCTACAGACATCCCCCCTTGTATTAAAGGTATCTTTGGAATCAATCCATTTATATTTAATTTGTTTATAAAATTCACTCTCCTTTTCCTTTAGAATCTTTTTCTTAAATTATATCATTATAATGTGTACATCCGATAAAACTTTTTCTAAAATAAGAGAAAAAATATCTGTTTTAGTATTTTAAAATGCTTAATTTATTAGTTATGAAAGGAGTTCTTTTATTATAAGAAATTTAAATATCAAATTTATTTATATAGCGGAATAATAAGTGATCTTCAAAATTATATACCATAAAATATCAAGAATCAAATTATTGTAAAAAACTTTTTTACAAATTAAGTAAAATTTTGAAGAATGCGAGATTATATTATTAACCAAACCAAGCTTATTGTGGTATAATATTTTCTGCACTATGTTTCCAAAAAAAAGAAAGCGAGAGTTGTTTGTTCAAAGAATTAATTGGGGAGTGGAGGGTAGAATTTGAATGATAATTTGAAGGAAAATCCCAAATTAAATACAAATAGAGAAAAGATAGCTGTCAGAGCTTCGTGGGTAGGGATAGTTGTAAATGGTTTGTTGGCTTTTTTCAAACTTCTTATTTCGTTTATAACGGGAAGTATGGCTATTTTAGCTGATGCCATTGATACCTCAACGGATATTATAACGTCTATTTTAACGTTAGTAGCAGCAAAGATATCGAATAGACCGGCTGATGAAAGTCACCCATTTGGTCATGAAAGAGCAGAAACTATTGTTACCAAGGTTTTATCTTTGGTTATTATTTATGCGGGTTTTCAAGTTTTAATTGGAGCCGTTCAAAGCCTTTTCAATAGGAATTTTTTAATTGAAAGGCCATATTTAGTGTTGTGGATTTCTCTAATTTCAATAGTAGCAAAGTATGGTCTTTACAAGTACAAATACTCTGCTGGAAATAAAACAAAAAATTCTTCTTTAGTAGCTGATGCTTTAAATATGAGAAACGATATATTGACTTCTTTATCAGTTTTAATTGGAATAATCTTTTATCTCTCTTTTGATTTGTTGTGGATTGATTCGGTTGTTGCAATAATTGTTTCAATATTTATCTTTAAAGTAGGAGTTGAAATGTTCATAGAAACTTCTGATGAGTTTATGGGGAGTTCAAAAGAGTTAGGTGAAATTTATTATAACATATTAGATGCTGTAGAAAAATTTGATAAGGCTTATAATCCACATAAAATAAGAGTCAGAAAAGCGGGATATGTTTATTTTGTTGAGCTACATATAGAGGTTGATGAACATATGGCTGTGAAAGAAGCCAATGATCTAGCTTCGGAAATTGAAAAAGAATTGAAAGAAAAAAATCCATATATAAAAGATGTAATTATTCATGTAGAACCTCTTGGGAATAAAGAGAAAGAAGAGTTCGGATTCGATAAAAATTCTATAAAAAGAATTTTTTATAAGTAGTTGGAGGTGTAACGTTTTGTTAGGTGATTTTATAGATGAAGTGAATATAAAAGTAATAGCAGGAAAAGGTGGGGATGGTGCCGTAAGTTTTAGAAGAGAAAAATATGTAGAAAAAGGCGGACCTGATGGGGGAGATGGAGGAGATGGAGGTTCAATAATAATAAAGTCTACTTTAAATAAAAATACTTTGGTTGATTTTAGGTACAAAAAAATATTTAAGGCTGAAAAAGGTCAAAATGGGAAAAACAAGAAAAAGACCGGAAAATCTGGAGAAAATGTAATAATAGAAGTGCCAGTAGGAACGTTGATCTATGATATTGAAACTGGTCGATTAATTTCTGATTTAAAACTTCCCGAACAATACGTAGTAATCGCAAGAGGAGGAAAGGGAGGAAGAGGGAACGCTAGGTTCGCTACTTCTACTCTTCAGGTTCCAAAAATAGCTGAAAAAGGTGTTGAAGGGGAAGTAAAGAATTTAAGATTAGTTTTAAAGATAATAGCAGATGTTGGATTAATTGGATATCCTAATGTGGGTAAATCAACGTTAATTTCAAGAATATCTAGGGCAAAGGTGGAAATAGCCGATTATCCTTTTACTACTTTGACTCCAAATCTCGGTGTGGTTAAATTAAAAGATGGTTATTCTTTCGTAGTTGCAGATATTCCAGGGCTTATTGAAGGGGCACACGAAGGGAAAGGATTAGGGGATAAATTTCTAAGACATATAGAAAGATGTTCTTTGATTGTACATATAATAGATATTTCTTGCTTTGAACGTAAGGATCCGGGGGAAGATTATAAAAATATTAGAAGAGAATTAGAGAGTTTCTCCCCTATACTATCCAGGAAGAAAGAAATTATAGTTGCAAACAAAATAGATTTACTCAATGAAAACGAGCTAGAAAGAAGGCTTTTAGATTTTAAAAACAAAACGGGAAAAGATATATTTCCAATTTCTGCTTATACAGGTAAAAATTTAGATCCATTAATTCAAAAAATTTGGCGTGAAATAAAAAAAGAAAAGATTGAGTATCAAAAATTAGTAGAAAGAAGATTAAGATCTCCTGTTTCAGAAAAGATCAAAATAGAACCAGTCAAATATGAACCTGATCCTTTTATAAAAATAAATGTTGTACGGTGGGATGAAGAAACTTATGAAGTAGTGGGAGAAGGTATGGAGAAATTACTATCAAGATACGATATAAATCAGAAAGATTCACGCATATTAATACTGAATATACTTGAAAAAAATGGGTTAAACAAAACTCTTAAAGATGCTGGAGTTAAAGAGGGAGACACCGTTTACATAGATAATTTTGCTTTTGAATATATACCATAAAAAGGGGTAAAATATGCTAATTCTTTTTGGAGGCAGTTTTAATCCGCCCCATATAGGTCATAAAATAATAGCCGAGATTGCATATGACGAATTTAAACCAGAAAAATTTATAATTATGCCATCTCCAACTCCTCCACATAAAAAAATAGAGCATATTGCTGATTACACAAAAAGATATTTGTGGTGTAAAGATGTTTTTAACGATAATTATTTTGAAGTTAGTAATCTTGAAGCTATATTACCTAAACCATCTTATACTGTGAAGACTATTGAATACTTATTTCATTATTACAAGGTTATTTATCTCTTAATAGGAGAAGATTCCCTTATAAATTTTAAAAAATGGTACAAATGGGAAGATATTTTAAAAAAAACAAAATTAATTGTGTATCCTAGGTATTTTACAGAAAAGAAAAATTATGTGGACAATGTGGAACATATCATGCTGCAAAGCCCTATTATTGATATATCTTCTACATTGATCAGAGAAAGAATAAAAAACGGAAAAACAGTCAAAGGAATGGTTGATGACAAAATAATCGATGAGGTAAAAAGTTTTTATTCCTACTACAATTTATAAAATTATAAAACTCAAAAAACTAAAGAAAACAGGTCAGTACTTCTGTACCGACCTGTTTTTTACTGATTTTCTAATTCTTGAATTTCTTTCTCTATTTTCTCTAATTCTGCGTTAATTCGTCCCCACTCTTTTTCTAAGGCTTCATCATGTTCGTGGGGACCCATATACTTGGCAATAGAATTTTTTTCTGCTTCCAAACTTTTTTTCTTTTTCAAAAGTTCTTCTTTCTTTTCTTCTTTATTCTCCATAATTTAAAACCTCCTTCCCTAACCCATTAATTGAAGTATAAAAAATTTTTATTGCTATTAACAAAATCCTCGATCAATTATAAGTGAGTATTGTAAAGTGTTCTTAATTCAATAGCATTTGCTTCTGATTCCATTTTCTCTATCGCGCTTTTTATATTATCAACGAACTCCTGATCTTTTATATTTGGAAGATTAATTTTCACATTGTATATCCCCCCTAAAACAGCATCTTTAGCTAGTATCACTGCAATTACAGCATCGCTTAAAGCCATTTTATAACCTTTTTCTGCTATTGATTCTGCCAATTCCATGACATCCAAAGCATCTTTGGAAATCTTTAAAGGTACTAATGTAGCTTCTTTTGTGGCTTCTTGAATTTTTTCTTTTCTAACTTTTTTTTGTTCTTCTGTATCTTTTGGTAATTTTAATGCATCGATAACTTTATTGAAAGCTTTTGCGTCTTCTTCCATTTCAATTAGGAACTTATTTCTGTATTCCTCTAATTTTTCTTTTATTTTTTTTATTTCTTCTTCTACATCTTGATACTTTTTTTTACCAATTGTAAGGTTTGCTACCATGCAACCTAAACTCGCAGCTGTTGCTCCGGCTAATGCAGAAGCACTTCCGCCTCCAGGAGCTGGTTCTTTTGAAGAAAGTTTCTCTAAAAAATCTCTTAATTTCATATCTGATAACAAAACTTATTCCTCCCTTAGTGATAATTTACACAATATAAACTAAAAAATTCAGGTTTTTAAATATTATTATAATAGAATTATTATGTTTCTATTATTATTATTTTACCAAAAAATCTTTAAAAAACAAGGAGTTCTATTTAGCAGAAATGAGCGTGTAATTACGCTTAATAAACTTAGATTAAGTGTAATTATTTATAACGGGCTGTCTTTAAATTTATTTTTTTAAATCAGCAATGATATAATAAAATGGGGTTTTATGGTATTTTTTCCATAAGTTTTTAAAAAAGTTGGAGGTGAAATAGTGGGCACACTTTGGGTTTTGGTATTAGTTCCTGTCATAGCTTTGATATTTGCAAGAGTCAATTTTAGAAAGGTTGTTTCTTTGGATGAGGGTACTGATAGGATGAAACATATAGCTAGCGCTATCAGAATTGGAGCTTCAGCTTTTGTCAACCATGAACTAAGAGTACTATCTATCTATGGAGTTTTTATTGCTCTAGCTTTGGGTATTGTGGTCGAATGGTATGTTGGTGTTGCCTTTGTAATTGGGGCATTTATGAGCGCTTTAGCTGGGTACATAGGAATGAAAATGGCTACATATGCCAATGTAAGAGTTAGTAATAAGGCAAGAACAGAAAAAAGTATAGGGAAGACTTTGAAAGTTGCTTTTCAAGGTGGAAGTGTTATGGGGTTAAGTGTTTCGGGGCTAGCACTTTTAGGATTGTTTCTAATATATATTATTTTTGGGAATTGGTTTGGGCAACTTAATCCTGAAAATTTAGTAATCAAGGTTAATTGGTTGGGCATAAATTTTATTCCCTTTACTATGACTGTTTCAGGGTACGCTCTTGGATGTTCAATAATTGCTATGTTTGATAGAGTCGGGGGAGGAGTTTATACAAAAGCCGCAGATATGGGCGCAGATTTAGTAGGAAAAACAGAACTTGCTTTACCAGAAGACGATCCAAGAAACCCTGCTACAATAGCAGATAACGTAGGAGATAACGTAGGAGATGTCGCAGGTTTAGGGGCAGATTTGCTTGAAAGTTATGTGGGAGCAACTATATCAGCTATAGTTTTGATACTTTATTCTCACTTTCTTTTAGGAACTCAAAACCTTTCGTACGATGCTACACTTAAATTAACTTATTATCCGATACTGTTTATTTCATTTGGATTAGTTTCTTCAATGATAGGTATATTATACATAATTTTGAAAAAACCTAGCGATGATCCTCATAAAGATTTAAATAATTCTTTGATGACTTCCGCATTTTTAACTTTGATTTTAACTTTTTTTCTAAGTTTGTTTTATTTAAGGGGCATAGATTCATTAGAATTTCAAAACATTGGGTTCAGGTTAGGAATGTTTTCGCCTTGGTTAGCTGCAGTAATAGGTATAATAGATGGTATTTTAATGGGACTTATAGCAGAATATTATACCAATGATGCTTATCATCCTACTAAAGAGTTGAGTAATTTTGCTAAAGGTGGTCCCGCAATAGTAATAACTAAAGGTCTAGCATTGGGAATGGAAAGTGTATTATTACCAGTTTTTCTACTAATGTTGGGTATTCTGGTGTCTTTTGAAGTAGCTGGCTTATATGGAGTTGCAATGGCTGCTATAGGTATGCTTTCTTTTGTTGCTGCCACAGTTTCTGTTGATTCATACGGACCTATTGCGGATAACGCTGGTGGAATAAGTGAAATGTCTAATTTACCACCTGAAGTGAGAGAAATAACAGATAAACTTGATTCTGTAGGAAACACTACCGCAGCAATAGGAAAGGGCTTTGCTATTGGATCAGCTGCTTTAGCTGCGTTAGCATTGTTTGCATCATTTATTTACTCTCAAGCAGGGCCTGGAGATGGTGGAATTGGTCACTTAGAGAATATATTAGTTTTGAACATGATAAATTCTAGAACGATTTCCGGAGCAATATTTGGTGCTGCTTTACCATTCTTTTTTAGTTCGTTTTTAATAAACGCTGTTGTTAATGCTGCTAATAAGATGGTTGACGAAGTTAGGAGACAGTTCAGAGAAATTCCTGGACTTATGGAAGGAAAAGTCGATCCAGATTATGAAAGATGTATTAGAATAAGTAGTGAAGGGGCTTTGAGTCAAATTAAATTCCCTGCTCTTATTGCAACGGTAACGCCCATTGTTTCAGGGTTTTTACTTGGAGCTGACTTTGTAGGCGGTTTATTGATAGGAACCACGTTGAGTGGGGTTATGCTCGCCATCTTTTCAGCAAATTCTGGGGGTGCATGGGATAATGCTAAAAAGCTGATAGAATCTGGTGGAGTAGAAGGAGAAGGAAAAGGTACAGATGCTCATAAAGCAGCAGTTGTGGGAGATACCGTAGGAGACCCATTAAAAGACACTGTAGGACCTTCACTTGATATACTTATAAAAATTATGTCTGTAGTTTCCCTTATAACTGTATCTATTTTCAAAGTTTACCATCTATTCTAGGTTTTTATATAAAACCGAAACCCTAGATAATGTTAAGTATCTGATTTGATACCTCCAAAGTAGACATGTAATTAATAAAAATTACAAAACTACTTTGGAGGTATAATTATTATGTCATGGTCTCACTTACCGTTATTGGGGAATAAATAAAGAAATCTTACTTTTTCATAAAAATGTTTGACGCGTTAGAAAAGATAGCTAAAAGAGACAGAGAAACAGAATTGGCTTTAATTCCCCTCTTGAGAGGGGTGTCAGACTGAAAGTCTGACAGGGTGTGGTACATATAATTTGCTAAAAGCAAATTAAAGAGCGACTACCCCGTCTGCGGCACCAAAACGCTGCATC
>NZ_AUPM01000036.1 GCF_003265365.1 Petrotoga sp. 9PW.55.5.1
TGGAATCTTCCTTCACTAGATGAGTCGTATCTTAATTCTAGCATTTGGATACCTCTTTTCAAAGAAGAATAAAAAAATTAAAAGAATAAAAAACAAAAGAAAAAGGCTATCTTAGAACCAAGAAAAAATGTGTTTCTCAATTTACTATTATACGAGGAGTGAAGGTATGATTCTAGTTACAGGCGGGGCAGGATACATAGGTTCCCATTTAGTAAAAAAATTAAAAGAAGAAAATAAAGATTTGATTGTATTCGATAATTTTGAAAAGGGCCATAGATGGGCTGTTAAGGATGTTGAGGTTGTAGAAGGAGATCTCAGGAATGAAAAAGATGTTGAAAATTTATTTGAAAATTATAAAATAGATGAGATTTTTCATTTTGCTGCCTTTTCCTTAGTAGGAGAATCAATGAAAGAACCTGACAAATACTTTAAAAATAATGTTTGTGGTACTTTGAATTTATTAAAAGCTATGAAAAAACATGGAACTCGTTATATAGTATTTTCTTCTACCGCAGCAGTATATGGAGAGCCTGAAAATATACCAATAACAGAAGATCAAAAGAAAGAACCTACCAATGTATATGGCCAATCAAAATTAATGATTGAAGATGCACTGAAGTGGTATTCTAATTTAGATATAATAAGATATGTTGCACTAAGATATTTCAACGCTGCTGGAGCATATCCTGATGGAAGTATTGGAGAGGATCACGATCCTGAAACACATCTTATTCCTATCGTTCTAGAAACTGCTTTAGGAAATAGAGAAAAAATGTATGTGTATGGAAACGATTATCCAACAAAAGATGGAACTCCTGTGAGAGATTATATACACGTTATGGATTTAATAGATGCCCATATACAAGCGATGGAATGGATGAAAAAAAATAATCAATCTGATGTTTTTAATTTAGGAAATGGACAGGGTTTTTCCGTTTTAGAAGTCATAAAAACAGCAGAAAAAGTAACAAAGAGAAAAATTAATTATGAAATAACTTCCAGACGCTCTGGTGATCCAGCTGTTTTGATTGCTTCTTCAAATAAATCAAAGAAGATATTAAATTGGGAACCACAGTATCCTCAACTAGAAAAGATAATATCAGATGCCTGGAATTGGCACAAAAACAGATGATAAATTTAGGGGGAAATAAGTATGAATATAGAAAATATTAAAGAGAAAATACGTGACATTCCTGATTTTCCAGAAAAAGGTGTAATATTTAAAGACATAACTCCTCTTCTAAAGGATCCAAAAGCATTTAAATTTTCAATAGAAATGCTTTCTGAATTGGTTAAAAATTGGGATTTTTCGGGTATTGTTTCTCCAGAATCTAGAGGTTTTATTTTTGCATCACCCTTAGCCTTTAAATTAGAAAAAGAATTAATTCCCGTGAGAAAACCAGGAAAATTACCGTATGACACATATTCTATTTCTTATGAGTTAGAATATGGGAATTCTATTCTTGAAATGCATATAGATGCGGTCCAAAAAGATCAAAAAGTCATTATAATAGATGATGTGTTAGCAACTGGCGGAACTACAAAAGCCATAAAAGAACTGATAGAAAAAGCTGGCGGAGAAGTAGTAGGGGTCGCTTGCTTGGCTGAGCTAACTTATTTAAAACCTAGAGATACTTTAAAAGATTTGAAGGTTTCTAGTTTGATAGAATATTAATATTTATTAATAAAAAATCCTGGTTTTTAATAAAATTATAGAAAGGAGCTAAATATGAACGGGATAAAATTTGATTTTTCAAATGTTTTTTATCCAAACATTGAAAAAGGATTAACAGAAGAAGAAATTTATAACAATGAAGAAAAAATAAAAGATGTAGTAAATAAATTAATAGATGAAAATCCTGGATTTTTAAGCCTACCCTTTACCAGGGTATATATAGACAGAGTTTTAGATTTAAAAAATTGGGTTCAAAGTTTTGAAAGCGTTGTTGTTTTAGGGATTGGAGGCTCTGCATTAGGAAATCAGGCTTTACAAACAGCTTTAAACCCTTTGCACTACAATGTTCTTCCAATAGAAATTAGAAAGAATCCTAAAATATTTATTTTAGATAACGTTGATCCAGACTTTATCGCTTCTGTTTTGGACCAAATTGATCCTAAAACTACTTTGTTTAACGTTATATCAAAATCTGGTACAACTGCTGAAGCTATGGCAAACTACTTAATAGCAAGAGGCATAATAGAAGGTTATGGTTTGAAACCAAAAAATCATTTCTTGTTTACAACTGATCCACAAAAAGGTATACTAAGAAAAATAGCAGAGGAAGAAGGAATTAGAACATTAGATGTTCCTCCTCATATTGGAGGAAGATTCAGTGTATTAACTCCCGTTGGCCTTTTGTCTGCTTTAGCTAGTGGAATAGATATCATTGATCTTTACAACGGCGCTAAGGAGATGCAGAAAAAGGTAATTAATCCAAATGTATGGGAAAATCCTGCCGCTTTTAATGCTTTAATACATTATTTGTACTATCAAAAAGGGTTTAATATTTCAGTAATGATGTCTTATTCTAATAAATTGTTCCTTCTTGCAGATTGGTATAGACAGCTTTGGGCTGAAAGTTTAGGAAAAAAATTTAACCTTAAAGGTGAAACAGTAAATATAGGACAAACTCCTATAAAAGCTCTAGGAGCTACTGATCAACATTCTCAAGTACAATTGTACAACGAAGGGCCTTACGATAAAGTCGTTACTTTTCTGCAATTAGAAAAATTCGAAAGAAACATAAAAATACCGAAATTGTATGAAAATCTTCCTGAATTATCTTATTTAGGTGGTCATGAACTTTCAACTCTTTTGAACACTGAATTAGAGGGCACAGAGTATGCTTTAATAGAAAATAATAGACCTAATCTTAAAGTCATTTTCCCTGAGATCAACCCATTCAACATAGGCCAATTCATCTTCGCTTACGAATTCCAAACGGCTGTAATGGGTAATCTTTTAGAAATCAATCCATATGATCAACCCGGAGTAGAATTAGGTAAGAAAGTTACTTATGCGCTAATGGGAAGAAAAGGCTTTGAGGAATTTAGAACAGAAGTGGAAAATAAAAGAACTAACAAAAAACAAGTGATGATGTAAAAATGGTAATAGGAATTACTGGACCAGCTGGTAGCGGGAAAAGCACTGTTTCAAAGCTTATTAAAAAAATATTGAATAATAAAGTTTGTATTATTGATGTTGATAGGGTAGGACACGAAGTCCTTGCCCTTTTTCTTATCAAAAAAAAACTGAGGGAAGTTTTCGGAGAAAAAATTTTTGATAATGAAGGAAATATATCAAGAGTAAAACTTGGCAATATTGTTTTTTCAGATAAAGAAAAACTTGAAATTTTGAATCAAACAGTTCACCCTGCGATTTTTAAAAAAACCAGAGAAATACTTAAAAAAAGTTTAAAAAAAAGTGATATAATTATTTTAGATGCTGCTTTGCTACATAAAATAGGGTTAGATAAATTGTGTGACAAAATAATTCTAGTTGAATCTACAAAGCAAAAAAGAATCGAAAGATTGATCGACAAAAGAGGTGTTCCGAAAGAGAAAGCGGAAAAAATTGTTAATTCACAAAATTTGGAAAATCTTGGTTATTATGATTTTAAAATATACAACGAAGAAGATATTAATAAATTATACAAAGAAGTTGCGAAAATTGTTCAAAAATTTCAAGGAGGTGTGTTTGAATGAAGAAGATTTTTTTAATATTCATTTCCATTTTTCTTGTTGTGTTCTCTTTTTCTCAAGTTGAAGTTGAGTTTTGGCACGCTATGGGTGGACAGTTAGGTGAAACTTTGAATTCGTTGGTAGAAACATTCAACAGAGAAAATCCGGATATATACGTGAACTCCATTTATGTTGGGAATTATAGTGCTTTAAACCAGAAATTGCTTTCAACTATTACTGCATATTCTCAAGGTAGTAGAACCGACCTCCCTACTTTGTCTCAAGCCTATGCAAACTGGACAGCTATGTATCTTTTTTCAGATGTAGTTCAACCATTAAATGGTTACATAGAAAATGATCCCAATTTTACAGAAGCTTGGGATAATCAAATTTTCCCCGTTTTAAAAGATTTAGTAACTTGGGGAGATACGGTGTATGCAATACCTTTTAATAAATCTGTTTATGTTTATTATTATAACCCCGATTTATTTGATTTGTTTGGAGTAGAGCCCCCAAAAGATATGAAAGAATTAGAAGAAGTAAGTGCAATGTTAACAATGGATCTAGATATGGATGGGGAAACAGATCAGTACGGATTAGGAGCAAGAACATTTATAGATGATTTTCAAATCTTTTTGTATGCCCATAACGTTACTTTCTTAGATTACGTTGGAGATGGTAAATATAAGATAATTTTAGATGAAAATAGAACAAAAGAAGTATTAAATTATATTAAAAACTTAAGAGATTCAGGATATGCAATGTTTCAGAATGCATATCTAGATCAACCATTTGGCTCAGGTGAGATAGCTGCATATATGGGGACTGTAGCCGGTTTAACTTATGCTGAACAATCTTCAAAAGGTAAACACGGAGTTGCTTGGGCTCCATTACCATCATCAGATGGGGTTCCTCATTCTCCTATAGCTGGTACTGATTTAATAATGTTCAATTGGGTAAGTGAAGAACAGAAAGAAGCTGCGTGGAGATTTTTAACGTTTCTTATGGACCCTGTTAATGTTGCATATTGGTCTATAAACACAGGATATGTTCCTATTAGAAGAGATGTAGAAAATGTTCCACAATGGCAAGCTTATACAGCAAAAGACAACAAACCTACTATTGCGTTAAATTCACTTGAAAACGCAATCCCCGATCCTAAACCCGCCGCATGGAATAACATCAGAAACGAAATTAGTACTGTTTTCTCTAACTTCATAAACGGTATGACAGATGTCAACGAAACTTATGTTGCTATAATAAGAGCTTTAGAAGATGGTTTAAGGGAAACGGGAGAACTAGCTGAATAATTAAACTACTTGTTCAAATAAAACCCCAGGTGTTAACACCTGGGGTTTTATATTGGTGGAGTTGATGGGATTTGAACCCACGACCTTTGCCTTGCGAAGGCAACGCGCTCCCGCTGCGCTACAACCCCTTTTATTATATTATACCATTAGAAACAAACTTTTAATCTTCTTGGATTGTACCATCTCTAATTGTAATTATTCTATCTGCTCTTTTGGCAATATTAATGTCATGAGTAACAACAACTAAAGTTGTTCCCTTTTCTTCTTTTATTTTTTCTAAAAGTTTAATTATAAGCTCGCCAGTTTCCGTATCTAGATTACCAGTTGGTTCATCCGCCCAAATAACTTCAGGAGAATGTATTATAGCCCTTGCAATAGCAACTCTTTGCTGCTCGCCGCCTGATAATTCATAAGGAAATCTGTACGCCTTATTTTCCATCTTAATTTCTTTTAAAACTTCTAAAGTTTTTGCTTTTGCATTTTTGGTTTTCTCTCCTAAAATTAATAAAGGAAGTTGAACATTTTCCATTACGTTGAGAACTGGGACTAGATTAAAAAATTGAAAAACAAACCCCATATTTCTTGCTCTAAAGGAAGTTCTTTCTTCTTCCTTCAAATTTTGAAAAGGTATTCCTTTGAAATAAATTTCACCTTTCGTTGGTTTATCTATTGCTGAAAGACAATTCAATAAGGTTGTTTTACCCGACCCTGAAGGGCCAAGTATAGCAATAAATTCGCTTTTATTGATTGTTACATTAACATTCTTTAAAGCCTCAACTTTTATCCTTTTATCGTTATAAAATTTGTATAATTCAATTGCTTTTATCAACGGTGAATTTTTTATTTTAGATTCCATTATACAATCTCCTTCAAGCTTTCTGCAGGCGTAATTTTAGATATCAAAGAAACGGGTATCATCAAAGTTAAAAAAGTTATTAAATATACTGTCCCTATTATCCCCAATACACGCACTAAAGGAAAGTAAAAATCAACATTCCCAAGAAATTGGAAAATCGCGTAAATAATATCTTTAGCAACTAAATAACCTCCAAAGACTCCTATAAGAACTCCTATAGAAACGATACTAAAATTCTCTATCAAAAAACCCTTTGCAATATCTTTTGAACTGGAGCCTATGGCTCTCAGTGTCCCTATCATTCTTTGACGAACGATACATGACCTAACGGAATATAATGCAAGACCTGAAAATCCGCTTATTAATCCCAAATATAGCATTCCTGTGGTCAAAGAAACAATATTATCTACACCAAAAAAAATCATACTTAATAGTTCCTCTATGTATATTGGGAAATCAAAATTTGCCATATACATATTTTTTACTTCATCAATATCTTTTTCATGAACATTCCCCAAAAGTAAATCGAGGCCCTTTAAATTGTTAGGTTTATTTATAACGTTTGTGACATATTTTATAGGTATATAGGTATTATCTAAATCAAAAAATCCCACAACATTATACGAAACGTTAAAATCCCTACTTAATGGGAAAAATGAGGATATTTTCCCTTCTACAATTTTAGGAATGGCTTCTTGCTCGTTAAATTTGCCATAAATAACTGTATTTTTTTCTTTTAAATCTTCTCTCCAATCTTTCTGAACCTCAGAAGGAATAACAGAATATTCTAGAAATGAGTCGTCCACAAAAGCTATAACCTGAGAATTCAGCATTGCTACTTGTACCTTAGATGGATTGTTTATCTTTTCATTTACTGGTAAATCTTGAGTTAGAAATAGATTTTTAAAAGGATTAGAAACAACAAGAAAATTAAAACCAAATAGTCCTTCTTGGGTTGTAGTATCAATAAATTTTATCAAATTAGTGGGTATAGAAACAATAACTATCAGACCAAAAATCACTATCCCAAACATCATAGATAATAATAAAATTCTAACGGGAAACCTTTCAAGAAAAGAAAAACCTAATAAAAACGAAACACTTTTTTTTGAAGAAAATAATTTTGAAACCTTTTTTAAAATAGGAATAATAGATGTAAAGAAAATTATGACTATAAAAATAAATAATAAAGCCCTTTGAAAAATGAGATTGAAAGTTAAAATTTGAGAGTCAAAAGAAAAAACTGTTCTACTCATTATTATCAGAAATATAGATAGGCTAACATTGAAAAAGGCGTTCTTAAATAAAAACACAAAACCCAAAGAAATAAGAAACGTATTTATAATTTCAAACCCTTCCGAAAAAGAAAACATAAATATACCACTTAAAATTAAGATTAGAGAAACCCATCCACTTATATTATGAGGAAGATATTCTTCTATTCCCTTTTTCAAAGACTCTATGGGTGAATTATTAGAGATCTGTAAACCCTTTAGCAGAAAAATAAACAAAGGAATCACAGTACCAATTAAAAAGCCGAATATTACAGTTCTCACTGTTAACTTATAGGGGGCGATAGAAAAACTACCTAAAGTTTCAAAACTTAATCCTGAAACGATTCCCCCCAACTGATTCAATAAAAATTCCCCTACTTTTGATCCCAAAAAAACACCTATGGCAGAAGAAATTCCGAAATACAGGATACTTTCAAGGAGAAAAATAAACAAAATATTTCTTCTTTTTATCCCTAAAATTCTCAAAATCCCTATGTTTTTTTCTTGCTCATTTGCAAAATTATTCCCAAAAACTATAATTAAAATTATCCCAGCTAGAATAGAAAAAGAATTAAAAGCAAAAACAATATAACCTAGAATTTGATTCGTAGGTGAATTCATAAAATTTTCTTTAATATTATTCAATTTTAAATTTGGAGGTAAGGATAGCTTATCTGCATTTACCTCACTTGAATCAACAAAATCAACATAAGCTTTTGTAGGAAAAAGTAGTGAATCTTCAAAATCTATTATATTTACAAAAATACTCCCTGGATATTCAGCAATTTCTCCTCTGTAATTTAGAAACCCACCTTTTTCGTCTATATAGGAAACTTCAAAATTTTTTGTTCCATAAGAGGTATGAACAATTATATTATCTCCTAGTTTTAACCCTAATTCATGCGCTATTTCATATCCTATCACAGCTTTACCAGGAGTTAAATCTAATTCTTTAGCTACAAATTCAACAAGATCTTTATCTTTTACCGCTATAACTAACGTTTCAAGAAATTTACCATCTTTTTCTATTCTTCCTGTACTCTCTGAAACAGGAAGAATTTTTCTTACGTTCTCGTTACTTTCAATTTCCTCTAAAACTAAATCAGATAAAGGAAAAGAATAAAACAAAGAAGATCTGATGTTCACAATCGAAGCATCAGCTTCACCAAAATTTATTTCAACTTGTGACTGTCTATACGAAGATATTGAATCATTAAGCGAAAGAGATGAAACAGTCAACAAAGAAGGGATGATTGCACCTAAAACTAACAAAAAGCTAATCTGCCATTTCTTAAAGAAATTTCTTAAAGAAAACTTCAAAAAAAACACTTCATCATCTCCTCGACTTAACTTTTCTTATTGTCTTATTTTATCAGATAAAGAGTTAAATTTCTACATATATCTAAAAAAATACAAAAAAATTAAAAATGTTGTACAATTAATATACATTAAAAATAAAATTTTAGTAACTTTGATTCACATAAAAAAACATCGAGGTGAATAAATTGGAAATAGTTAATTCTCAAAAAGCTATATCTTTTATCAATAATGGTGACGTTTTGATGGTAGGAGGATTTCTGGGTATAGGAACTTCTAACTTTTTGATAAATGAATTAATAAAACAAAACAAAAACCATCTTACAATCATATGTAACGATACTGCATTTGAAAATAATGGAGTCGGCCTTTTAATATCTAACAAGCTTGTGAAAAAAATTATCACTTCTCATATAGGAACAAACAAAGAAACTCAAAGACAATATATAGAAAACGAAATAGAAATCGAATTTGTACCTCAGGGAACCTTAATTGAACAGATTAGAGCAGGCGGTTCTGGACTTGGTGGGGTTTTAACCCCAACAGGACTTGGTACAATAGTAGAAAAAAATAAACAAATTATAGAGATAGATGAGAAAAAATATCTTCTTGAAAAACCACTTAGAGGAAATGCCGCAATAGTTAAGGCAAAAAGAGCAGATCATCTCGGAAATCTTCAGTTTTCTTTTACCGCAAGAAATTATAATCCTATTATATCCTTAGCTTGTGATCTAGTTATAGTTGAAGTTGAAGAACTAGTTCCAACGGGATCTATGCCCCCTGATGAGATCCACTTTCCCGGTGCTCTTGTTGATTATATCGTATTAGGAGGTAAAAATTCATGAATGAAAAAGAAAAAATTGCAAAAAGAGTTGCTAAAGAATTAAACCCTGGAGATATAGTAAATTTAGGAATAGGATTACCTACTTTGGTTCCCAATTATATTCGTGAAAATATCAAAATATTTTTTCAAGGAGAAAACGGAATCCTTGGAATAGCTAGAGAAATACCAGAAGAAATTGCCAATCCTGATTTAACAAATGCCAGTGGAAAATACATTGATGCGATACCAGGAGCAATGACATTTGACTCTGCATTTTCTTTTTCTTTGATAAGAGGAGGACACGTTGATGTATCAGTGCTTGGAGGTTTTCAAGTTGATGAAGAAGGACATCTTGCTAATTGGATGGTTCCTGGAAAGATTATTGCGGGGATGGGCGGAGCAATGGATTTGGTCACAGGAGCAAAGAAAGTTATAGTTGCAATGACACATACTTCAAAAGGAACTCCTAAAATAATCAAAAAGTGCGATTTACCCATAACTTCCAACAGAAGAGTAGACTTAATAATTACTGAATATGCTGTTATAGAACCTACAGATAAGGGTTTAATATTGAAAGAAATCGATCCAGATATTTCTCTGGAGGAGTTAACTAAAATTACCGGTGCGAAATTATATGTTGATGATGATATCAAAATGATGGAATTATAAAAATTCTACCTTTAAGCAGCACTAAAGTTATATTATTAAAAAGGGTGATTAAATGGAGAAAATTAAAAGTGTAATTAGAGTAAGAATGGGTTCTGATGATGCGCATTACGGAGGAGATTTGGTAGATGGAGCAAAAATCTTACAATTATTTGGTGATGTTGCAACAGAGTTACTTATTAAACACGACGGTGATGAAGGATTGTTCAAAGCATATGATAACGTTGAATTTCTTGCTCCCGTTTATGCTGGAGATTATATAGAAGCGGTTGGAGAAATCGTTAAAGTTGGAAATACTTCTAGGATGATGATTTTTGAAGCTAGAAAAGTTATAACAAAAAGATCAGATATATCTGATTCCGCTGCAGATTATCTTGAAATACCAATAATAGTGTGTAAGGCTAGTGGTACATGTGTTGTTCCTAATGAGAAAAAAAGGAAGTGATTTTTATGGAAAAGTTGATCATTACAGCGGCCCTAACAGGTGCAGAAGTTACAAAAGATCAACAACCAAACTTACCTATTAACCCCTCTGAAATTGCCCAATCTGCTTATGACTGCTACTTAGCCGGTGCTTCTATTGTCCATGTACATGCAAGAGATGAAAACGGATATGCAACCCAATCGCTTCAAACTTATAAAATAATAAAGGAAAAAATAGAATCAAAATGTAATGTTATTTTTCAACCATCCACCGGAGGAGCTGTTTATCATTCTTTTGAAGAAAGAAAACAACCTTTAAGCTTAAACCCAGAGATGGCAACTTTATCTGCAGGAACAACTAATTTCGGTAAAGATATTTTCGCAAATCCTCAAGAGTATATAGAAAATTTCGCTCTAGAAATGAAGGAAAGAAAAATAAAACCTGAAATTGAAGTTTTTGAACGAGGACATATATCAAACGCTTTAAGATTAGAAAAAAAAGAGTTGTTAAAAAAACCTATTCATTTTGATTTTGTTTTGGGTGTGCCTGGGGCAATGCCTGGAGAGGTAGAAGATCTAATATTTCTTGTAAAAAATATCCCTGAAGGTAGTACATGGACAGTTGCAGGAATTGGAAAATACGAATTACCCCTTTCAGTTCATGCAATTTTGATGGGAGGTCATGTTAGAGTTGGATTCGAAGATAATATATACTTTAGAAAAGGAGAATTAGCAAAATCTAATGCCCAATTAGTCGAAAGGATTGCAAAACTTTCTTTAGAATTCGGAAGGGAAATTGCCACACCTGACGAAGCAAGAAAAATACTAAATATATCGGGAGGAAAAAAATGAAAAAAGGTTGCCCATTCGGTTCTCATAGAGTTATTGAACCAAAGGGATTACTTCCCCAAGCAGCAAATAAAATCGATAACTCTATAGAAATTTATTCAAATGAAATATTGATTGATGTTTTAACTTTGAATATCGATTCTGCCAGTTTTACACAAATTAAAGAATCGTGTGGAAACGATGTAGATAAAATTAAAAATCACATTTTAGAAATAGTAGAAGAAAGAGGAAAGTTGCAAAACCCTGTTACTGGATCAGGTGGGATGTTAATTGGAAGGGTAGAAAAAATAGGATCGGAGTTCCCCGATAAAAACTTAAAAATCAAAGACAAAATTGCAACACTCGTATCTCTTTCGGCAACTCCTTTAAAGATTGACAAAATAAAGAAAATTAATTTAGAAAATGATCAGGTTGATATAGAAGGTAAGGCAATATTGTTTGAAAGCAGTATTTATTCGCTTTTACCAGCAGATATTCCCGAAAGATTGGCATTAGCCGTCTTAGATGTCGCTGGTGCGCCTGCGCAGGTTTCAAAATTAGTAAAAAAGGGTGATATCGTTTGCATTATAGGTGGAGGAGGAAAATCAGGAATACTTTGTACGTATCAAGCAATGAAAAATATTAAAAAAGACGGGAAAGTTATCGTTGTTGAGTATTCTAAAGAAAATGTCCAAAGGTTAAAAGATATGAAACTAGCTGACGAAATAATTATAGCTGATGCTACTAAACCACTTGAAGTATATAAAAAAGTTTTGGAAAAAACTGAAGGAAAATTTTGCGATGTTACTATTAACAATGTAAATGTCCCAAACACTGAAATGTCATCTATTTTGATAACTAAAGATGGTGGAACAGTTTACTTCTTCTCTATGGCAACCTCTTTCACAAAAGCTGCTTTAGGAGCGGAAGGTGTTGGTAAAGATATTACAATGATCATTGGAAACGGGTATACGAAAGGGCATGCTGAGCTAACCCTTCAAATAGTCAAAGAATCTAAAATAATCAGAGAAACCTTTGAAAAATTATACCTTTAAGGAGGTGGCTCTCTTGAACATACCTAGAAATTTTAAAGATATTCCTCTGTGGAAAAATGTAACAAATGAGGAATGGAATGATTGGCATTGGCAATTAAAAAACAGAATCACTACAGTAGAAGAATTAGACCAGGTGGTTAATTTAACCGATGAAGAAAAAGAAGGAATTAAAAATACTTTAAAAACGATGAGGATGGCTATTACACCTTATTATGCTTCTTTAATGGATCCAAACAATCCAAGATGTCCTATAAGAAGGCAAGCTATTCCAACATCGAAAGAATTGAAACAAGGCGAATGGGATCAATTAGATCCCTTACATGAAGATTCTGATTCTCCTGCTCCCGGACTTACACATCGATATCCAGATCGGGTTCTTTTTCTAATAACTGATATGTGTTCCATGTACTGCAGACACTGTACCAGAAGAAGATACGCTGGCCATTATGACACTCATAGAAAAAAAGGAGAAATTGAAGCAGCACTTCAGTATATAAGAGATACCCCACAAGTTAGAGATGTACTTTTATCAGGTGGAGATGCGTTAATGGTTGGAATCCCAGTTTTAGAATATATATTAAAAGAGTTAAAAAATATTCCACACGTAGAAGTGGTAAGAATAGGGACAAGGATACCTGTTGTTTTCCCACAATTGATCACCAATGAACTAATTGATGTATTGAAAAAGTATCATCCTTTATGGATTAATACCCAATTCAATCATCCAAAGGAAATAACTCCTGAATCTGCCCAGGCATGTAGTAAACTGGCCGATGCTGGAATTCCGCTTGGAAACCAATCTGTCTTACTCAGAGGAGTGAACGACAGCAAGTATATAATAATGGATTTAGTACATGAATTAGTGAAGTTAAGAGTCAGGCCATACTATTTATATCAATGTGATTTATCTGAAGGCATTGAACATTTTAGGACATCTGTATCAAAAGGCATAGAGATAATGGAATCGCTTATTGGACATACTTCTGGTTTTGCTGTTCCTGCGTTCGTAGTTGATGCACCGGGTGGGGGTGGAAAAATTAGGATAATGCCAAATTATTTGATCTCTCAAAACAAAGACACTATAATTTTGAGAAATTATGAAGGGGTAATTACCGCTTATCATGAACCAAAAGATACTTCAACAGATGTAGATGACGCTATTTATAGAGAAAAATATAATTGGTATGGAGTTGCTAGATTATTTGAAGACAAGGAAAAACTAAGTCTAGAACCAGATCTTCTTGAAAGACACGAGCGAGTAAAGTTAAGAAAGAAATACGATGATATAGGAGGACAGAATGAAATACGAAGAGATAAAAATCAACCAAACGTATGAAACACAAAAAATTATAACAGGCCAGATGGTCGAAACTTTCGCAGAAATAACCGGTGATAAAAATCCACTTCATTTAGATGAAGAATTCGCTTCAAAAACTATTTTTAAGAAAAGAATAGCTCACGGTATATTGAGTTTAGGTATAATTTCCTCAGTTCTTGGTATGGAATTTCCCGGTCCAGGAACCATCTATATGAAGCAAGAAACTAAATTTTTAAAACCTATCTATATAGATGAAAAAATCACAATAAAAATAACTGTGAAAGAAAAGATACCAGATAAATCTCGCTTGATATTAGTTACACAGATAATAAAAGAAGATGGTTCTTTAGGTATTGATGGAGAAGCTTTAGTAATGTTCAAGAATTAACTTTAGAGAGGTCATAAAAATTGAAGAGCATTGCTTTGGTTGGATTAGAAAAAAATACAGGTAAAACAGAAACTTTAAATTACATATTAAAAAATTTAGATAAAAGAGTTGGAGTTACTTCAATTGGATTTGATGGTGAAATAAGAGATCAATTAACATTCCTATCAAAACCCCAAATAAAAATAAAAAAAGGAACAATATTTGCAACTGCTGAAAAAACTTATTATCAAAAAAAATTTAGCTCAGATATATTATCAGTTGAAAATACTTTAAGAACACCCATAGGGAAAGTAATCATTGCAAATGCTTTGGAAGATGGTGAAATAATCTTAGCTGGTCCTCAAAAGACAAAAGATCTAAAATATCTTATCAAGAAAATGGAAAACTTTGGTGCCGATATAATTTTAATTGATGGAGCACTTTCACGACTTTCTTCTGCTTCTCCAAGTATTTCAGAAACAATGATTCTTGCAACAGGTGGTTCTTTAAGTTTAAATATAGATACAATAGTCAAAAAGACAAAATTTATTACTGATTTAATAATGCTGGAAAAAGAAGAAAATGATAAACTGCCAAACCTTCCCAATGGAATTTATTCAATTAACGATAAAATAATTAAATTACCAATAAAATCCTTAATGGGCTTGGAAGAAATGGAAAAATTTCAAAATATCTTTGAAGAATTTGGAAAAAAGCTCTACATTAGTGGGGCTTTGAGCGAAACTTTTATCAACTTTTTATGCAAAAAAAACTACATAGAGGAAATAGAAATAATCGTTCAAGATTTTACCAAAATTTTTGTAAATCCTGAAACTTTCAGTGTTTTTACTCACAAGGGAGGAAAAATAAAAGTACTTCAAAAACCAAAACTTTTAGCTGTAACTATAAATCCTTTTTCTCCGTATGGATATGAAATAAATACAGATATTCTTAAAAATAGATTAGAAGATAAAATCAATGTTCCTATCATTAATATTAGAAAAGAAGGGAGAATATTGCAAAAGCTTTTGCAATAATCATTTAGAATTGTATTTTCTTAATAGTAAAACTGAAGGAGGCTCTTCAATGAACAAATTAGATTTAGATAAAAAGAAAATTGAATATGCCAGAAGTCTAGCAAGAAAAATAGCTGTTGATGTTCAAACTTTTGTTGAAAAAAAATCAACCATATCAACCGAAAGAACCATTTGCAGATTACTGGGAATAGATGGAGTTGATAGAAACGGTATACCTCTTCCAAATGTGGTAGTGGATCATATCAAATCAAGTGGTTTACTAAACGATGGTGCTGCTTATATAATTGGAAAGGCAATTATAGAAACTAATTTATCTCCACAAAAAATCGCTGAAGAAATTGCCCAAGAAAAAATAGAACTTTCAAAGATAACTATAAATGATGAGTTGAAAATAAAAGAAAGCTTACAACCATATGTTGATTCAATGATCAATCTGATAAAACAGAATAAAAAAATCAGAGAAGATTATATAAATAAAATTGGTGAAGGATTGCAACCATACTTATACGTTATTGTTGCTACTGGGAATATTTATGAAGATGTAATTCAAGCACAGGCGGCAGCAAGACAAGGAGCAGACATAATTGCTGTTATACGATCAACAGGTCAAAGTCTATTGGATTATGTCCCATTTGGACCTACTACAGAAGGTTTTGGGGGGACTTTTGCAACTCAAGAAAATTTTAGAATCATGCGAAAAGCTCTAGATGAAGTAAGTGAAGAATTAGGAAGATATATAAGGTTAGTGAATTATGCATCGGGTTTATGTATGCCAGAGATATCAGCCATGGGTGCAATTGAAAGATTGGATGTAATGCTCAACGATGCCTTATACGGTATACTTTTCAGAGATATTAATATGCAAAGAACTATAATAGATCAATATTTCTCAAGAGTAATAAGTGGTTTTTCAGGAATCATCATAAATACAGGAGAAGATAATTACTTAACCACAGCCGATGCTTATGAAGAAGCACATACTGTACTAACCTCTCAATTTATAAACGAGCAATTAGCTTTATTTGCAGGAATCCCTGAAGAACAAATGGGACTAGGCCATGCCTTTGAAATGAATCCTGAATTGAAAAATGGCTTCCTTTACGAATTAGCACAAGCAGAGATGGCAAGAGAGATATTTCCAAATGCTCCACTCAAGTATATGCCTCCCACCAAATATATGACAGGTAACATTTTCAAGGGACATGTACAAGACGCTATGTTCAACGTTGTTTCAATTTTTACCAAACAGGGAATTCAACTCTTGGGAATGCTAACAGAAGCTATTCACACTCCACTCATGTCTGATAGATATTTATCAATAGAAAACGCAAAGTATATTTTTAATAATTTAAGAGATATATCCGATGAGATAGAATTTAAAAAAAATGGAATAATTCAGAAAAGAGCCTATCAAGTATTGGATGAATCAATAGATCTTTTAGAAAAAATGAGCAAAGACGGATTGTTTAACTCTCTCACAAAGGGTATTTTTGCCAATATTAAAAGGCCTTTAGATGGTGGTAAAGGCTTAGAAGGAGTTTTTGATAAAGGAAAGCATTACTTTAATCCATTTATAACCAAGATGTTGGAGGGAAATTAAAAATGAGTGCAGGTTCTTATTCAACTGAAAAGAAAGAGCTCGATAGAACTCTAAACTTAAAAGAAATAAAACCTTATGGGGATACTATAAACGATGGTAAAACTCAGTTAAGTTTTACCCTCCCAGTTCCCGACGGAGAGAAAGCAATAGAAACAGCAAAACAATTGATGATAAAAATGGGTTTTGAAGATCCTATGATAGTTTACCATAAGGAATTAACAAAAGGATTCACATTCTTCATTTGTTACGGAGTTTGTATACATAGCATCGATTATACTTCCATTCAAATCCAACAATTAGAAACAGAAAAAATGTCGATGGAAGAGATAGATGAATTTATCAAAAGACATATAGGCAGGAAGATTAAAGTATTAGGAGCTTCTACGGGAACAGATGCTCATACAGTTGGTATTGACGCAATAATGAACATGAAAGGGTTTGCAGGGCATTATGGTCTTGAAAGATACCAAATGTTTGAGACTCTAAACATGGGAAGTCAAGTTTCCAACGAAGAATTCGTTGCCAAAGCATTAGATTTTCAAGCTGATGCCTTGTTGGTTTCTCAAACTGTCACACAAAAAAATATTCATGTAAAAAATCTTACAGAATTAGTCGAATTATTAGAAGCCGAAGGTATAAGGGATAAAGTCATCCTTATAGCAGGTGGGCCGCGTATAACACATCAATTAGCTAAAGAAATTGGTTTTGATGCTGGATTTGGCCCAAATACTTACGCAGAAGATGTTGCAATATTCATTGCCAAAGAGTTGTACGAAAGAATACAAGAAAATAAAAAATAGTTGTATTCTCTTTTAACCCTCTAACTTAGGTGTTATAATATTATTAGCAAATAAAAGTCGAAAGTGATAAGAGGAGGGAAAAAAGAGTTATGCCAGAAGTAAAAGAGTTTCAAGCTGAAACGAAAGAGCTGTTGAATTTAATGGTAAATTCTATCTATACTCACAAAGATATATTTTTAAGAGAGTTGATATCAAATGCCTCAGATGCTCTCGATAAGATAAGGTTTTTGTCCTTAAAAGACCCTACAATTTTGCAAAATGATTCAGAACTTCAAATAAGAATCGAAATTGACAAAGATAACGGAACTTTGATCGTACAAGATAATGGCGTTGGAATGTCTTATGAAGAAGTAGTTGAAAATTTAGGAACTATAGCAAAATCCGGAACCAAAAACTTTCTAAAACAATTGAAAGAAGCAGAATCAGAAAATGCTGTTATAAATTTGATAGGTCAATTCGGTGTGGGTTTTTATTCAGTCTTCATGGTTTCAGATAAAGTAACGGTGGAAACAAAAAAGTGGAATGAAGAAAATGGAGTAAAATGGGAATCAGATGGAAGTGGCACCTACTCAATCCAAAAGTGTGAAAAAGGGAAAAGAGGCACAAAAATCATTTTAAAATTAAAAGAAACCTTGGAAGAAGATGAAAACTATTTGGACCAATACAAGATTCAAGAACTAGTGAAAAAGTATTCTAATTATGTAAAGTATCCTATAAAAATGAAATGGGAAGAAGAAGTTGAAAAAGGCAAGATTAAGGTAACAGATAAAACATTAAATTCAATGGTTCCTTTATGGAACAAAGGCAAAGAAGAAATCACCCAAAAGGAATACAATGAATTTTACAAAGAAAATTTCTACGATTGGAACGATCCATTTGATATAATACATTTCAAAGCCGAAGGAACTACCGTACAATTTACTGCGCTTTTATATATTCCATCAAGGATGCCTTTAACTTTTTTCAGTAAAGATCATAAAAAGGGCTTAAATCTTTATTCAAAAAATGTATTTATAATGGAAAATTGTGAAGAATTACTTCCAGACTACTTTGGCTTTGTAAAAGGGCTGGTTGACTCTCCAGACTTTTCTTTGAACATTTCAAGAGAAATACTTCAAAAAAACAATCAGTTAAAAATTATAAGGAAAAATATAGAAAGAAAGATTATAGATACCTTAAAATCGAGACTTGAGAATGAAAAAGAAAAGTATGAAGAGTTCTGGAAAGAGTTTGGAAAAGTTATTAAAGCAGGACTATACCAAAATATTCAGGATAAAGAAAAAATTCAAGACTTATTACTCTTTGAAAGTTCTTTATCAGAAGACCATATGACTACGCTAAAAGAATATCTTTCAAGAATGAAGGAAAATCAAGAAAGATATATTTTCTATGCTGTAGGTAGAAATAGAAAAGCTATTGAAAATCTTCCTCAAATGGAATCATTCAAAGAAAAAGGTTACGAAGTGTTGTATTTAACTGATGAAATAGATGAATTTCTTATAAAATTATTGCATGATTATCAAGGCAAAGAATTTAAACCCATAAGTAGCTCAGAAATAAAAATAGACAACACACTTAAAGAGAAAGAAGAAGAAAGTAAGGACTTATTGATTAAAATAAAGGAACATTTAAAGGACAAAGTAAAAGATGTTAGATTAACAGACAAATTAAAAGATTCTCCCGTATGCATAGTAAGTGCGAATGAAGCGGTTTCTTTGAACATGGAAAAAACTTTAAAAAATTTAGAACAGTTACCATTTGAAGCTGAAAAAATATTAGAGTTAAATCCAAACCATCAAATCTTCAAAATTTTGCAAGAAATATACAATAAAGACCCTGATTCTGAAGAATTAAGAGAATATTCAGAAATTTTATATAATCAATCTTTGTTACTTGAGGGGTTAGAAATAGAAGATAAAAGCGAACTAGCCAAACAAATTACAAATCTGATGTTAAAAGCAAATAAATAAAATCAGATGAAAAAAGGGGGAGCCTTTGTGCATTATGAAAAAACTTTTTGGGGTTACACAACAGAAGGAATACCGGTCGATTTATATACACTAAGAAACGATAAAAAAGTTATGGTCCAAGTTACAAATTATGGAGCATCATTAGTTTCCTTGTATACACCTGATAAAAATGGCAATATAGAAGATGTAGTTTTAGGTTTTGACTCGGTTGTTGATTATGAAAAATTAACGCCTTACAATCCTTTTTTCGGAGCTACAATAGGCCGTTATGCAAACAGAATAAGAAAAGGTCAATTTTCTTTGGATGGAAAAACTTATTCACTATCACAAAACAATGGTGTAAATCATCTTCATGGTGGAATTAAAGGCTTCCAAAAACAAATATTTAAAGCAACACCTTTTGTAACCCCAGAAGAAATATCCATTCAGTTCAAAAGATTAAGCCATGATGGAGAAGAAGGTTATCCTGGGAATTTGAAAGTCAGTATAACTTACACCTTGACAAAAAACAATGAACTTAAAATAACTTACAAAGCAACGACTGATAAAACAACGATAGTTAATTTAACAAATCACTCTTACTTTAATTTAACTGGTGAAGGAAATGGAGATATTCTGGATCATCAACTCATGATCGCAGCAAGTCGGTATACTCCTGTAAATGAAACATTGATACCCACAGGAGATTTATTACCTGTAAAAGATACGCTCTTTGATTTTACAAGTCCAGTTTCTTTAAGAGATCCGATAGCAAAATTGAAAAAACTATCTTTTGAAGGGTATGACCATAATTTCGTACTTGATAAAAATGGTGAAAATATTTCTTTGGCAGCAAAAATATCCGAACCTTTAACTGGTAGAGTTATGGAAATATATACCACAGAACCTGGAATTCAACTCTATACAGGAAATTTTGTTGATACATATGGCAAAGAAGGAAAATACTACGGTAAATATTCCGGATTAGCTTTAGAAACTCAACACTTTCCCGATTCCCCAAACCAGCAAGATTTTCCAAGTACTATTTTAAAACCAGGAGAGTTATACTTTTCTCAAACAATTTATAGATTTTCTATTTCTTAAAATTCTTTGTTGATATACACTGACGTATGGAGGTATAAGTTTTGGATATTATTAAGACTATCACAGAAGAACTTAACATTAAAATATTTCAAACAGAAAACACAGTAGAACTATTAATCCAAGGAAACACTGTCCCTTTTATTAGTAGATACAGAAAAGAAAGAACTGGAAATTTGGACGAAGAAAAAATAAGAAATATCGAAGAACTGTACAGATACTATCAAAATTTAGAAGAATATAAAAAAACAGTATTAAGAAATATTGAAGAACAAGGAAAACTTACTGATGACCTGAAGGAAAAGATCGTAACCGCAAAAAAAATGAACGAAGTAGAGGATTTATACCTTCCCTACAAAAAAAGAAAGAAAACAAACGCTGATAAAGCTATAGAATCAGGACTGCAACCTGTAGCCAACAAAATTCTACTTGGAAGTCTAAAAACTTTTAAGGAACTAGAAGAGTTCATAACAGAAGACTACGACACTCTAGAAAAAGTTTCAGAAGGCATATCATACATTATCGGCCAGACTTTTGCACACGATAAAGACAGGAGGGAAAGTCTTAGAAAGTATTACGAAAAGTACGGCAAGATTTATTCTGAAAAGAAAAAAGATTATGTTGATCAAGATACCAAATATGACATGTACCATGAATTCAATCAAGATATCTCTAAAATACAAAATTACCGAGTATTGGCATTAAATCGTGGGGAAAAAGAAGGTATTTTAAACGTTAAATTATTAATTGATGATGATTGGTTAAATTTAGAAAAAACTAAATATAAAACAAACAACGAATTGTGCAATGAAATTATATTTAAAGGCCTTGATTATGGATATAAAAATATGTTAAACCCTTCTATAGAAAGGGAAATAAGGCAAATTCTGACAGACAAGGCCGAAATAGGAGCTATAGAACTTTTTTCTAAAAATTTGCGTCAACTACTATTAACTCCACCCTTAAAAAACAAAAGAGTTCTTGCTATAGATCCGGGATTTAGAACAGGTTGTAAAGTTGTAGTACTTGATGAACTAGGTAATTTATTAGAAAACAACACTATCTTTCCTGTTCCGCCTCAAAACGATATAGAAGGATCCGAAAAAATATTATTGGAATTGATTGAGAAACATAAGGTTAATTTGATAGCAATAGGAAATGGAACTGCTTCTAGAGAAACTCAACAATTTATTGTAGATTTGATACATAAAAATGAACTAAATCTAAAATACATATTCGTTGATGAATCGGGAGCATCTGTTTATTCAGCTTCAAAATTAGCAAAAGAGGAATTCCCAAATTATGACGTCACCGTAAGAGGGGCTATAAGTTTGGGTAGAAGGATTCAGGACCCCCTTTCTGAATTTGTTAAAATTGATCCGAAATCTATCGGTGTTGGACAATATCAGCATGATGTTAACCAAAAAAAATTAAAAGATAAACTCGATGCAACTGTAGAAAGTGTGGTTAACAACGTTGGGGTTAATTTAAATACCGCTTCTTATTCTTTGTTAGAATATGTGTCAGGAATATCAAAAAGTTTGGCAAAAAAGATTGTAGAATTCAGACAAAAGAATGGCTCATTTAAAAAAAGAGATGAACTTCTTAAGGTGAAGGGATTTGGAGAAAAAAGTTTTGAACAAAGTGCAGGTTTTTTGAGAATAATAGACGGAGAAAATCCATTAGAAATAACAGGGATACATCCTGAAAGTTATGAAACAGCAGAAAAAGTAATAAATATTCTTGGATTTAGAGTTAATGATTTAAAGGACAATGACAAATTAGAGTCTTTAAAGTTAAAAGTTACTCAGTTTCTAAATCAAAAAGAAAAAATCAAAGAAATTTCTAAAGAACTAGAAACTGGAGAATACACTCTTTTAGATATTTTAAAAGAACTTCAAAAACCAGGGAGAGATCCACGCGATGAAATGCCTCAACCTCTGTTGATGGATGACGTTCTTAAATTTGAGGATTTAAAAGAAGGGATGCATTTATCAGGTAAAATCACGAACATAACAGATTTTGGAGCATTTGTTGACTTGGGAATAAAAGAAAATGGACTAATACATAAATCTAATCTTTCAGAAAAATTTATTCATCATCCTTCAGAAGTCGTCCAAATAAATGACATCGTAGAAGTTGAAATAGTGAATATAGATAAAAACAGGAAAAGAGTAGGACTTAAATTAATAAATATCAAATAGCTGTGGAATAATGAACTAACCCCCATGTCTAGTAGACACGGTTCAATTCCCCTTCCTCGAAGGGGTGGATGCAGCGTTTTGTGCTGCAGACGGGGTAGTCACTTCTATTCCCCTTCTTGAAGGGGTGGATGCAGCGTTTTGTGCTGCAGACGGGGTAGTCGGTTCTATTCCCCTTCCTCGAAGGG
>NZ_AUPM01000037.1 GCF_003265365.1 Petrotoga sp. 9PW.55.5.1
TTGCTTTTCCTTCCCCTTACCCCCAGCGTTGTATATATTACCATATCTCTTTCCCTTTTGTCAATTTCTTTTTAGTGAAGTTATTTGAAATTTATTGTGAATTGATTTGTTTTTTTGATTAAACTCACCTAAATCCCATAAATCATAAGTTGCATATCCTACATCTTTCTTCTTATTAAAGGGTGTAAAAATGTGGTGAGAAAGATAAATTTAGTTGTTAATTGTGGTGCTAATTAATTATATTCGAACGTTTTTTTGTTATAGCTAAATAAACAAAAACAAGCCCTCGTTAATGAGGGCTTGTTGGAAATAAGATAAAGTATTCCTATTTAAGTTTTTCTTGAAGTTGTGCAATTTGTTCTTGAGTTAACCCTACTTTTTCTGTGAGGTATCTTATAGCAACTTGTTTTATATTTGAGTCATCAACTGGTTTGCCGTTGTTTATTTCTTTGAATAGATCTGCTATTATTTTTTCAATTGCATCATAAGATGGGGTACCAGGTTTTACATGGAAGTAGTTTTCATAAGATTTGACATAATCTTTATAAATTTCTTCAACAGACGCATCCATGACTGCCTCGAGTAAAGCAACTGTAATTCCAGCCCTATCTTTTCCTTCGACACAATGTATTAAATAAGGGGGTTCTTTTTCTACCATAAACAACAGCCCTTCTCTTAACTTGTTAGCAAAATCTTCACTCATTGGATCGACTCCCATGTTTAAAGCGATTAAATTACCTTTTTCATATATTGATCTATAGTAATCAGAATATGGTAGATTGTTTAGTAATTCTTCTTGAGAATCTGATAAATTAATAACTGTTTTTATGCCAGCTTTTTCCATTAATTGGCTAGCATAAGGTGAACGTGGATCATCGATAGATGGATGAGAAGATCTGTACAGTTTTCCTTTTTCTATTTTTCCAACAGTTACCTCACGGAAATTTGCAAATACTTCATCACTTTCATAATCTTGCCTATTATTAGTTTTTACTAGATGACGAATTTCTAGTTCCGATTTGTAGGCACCTTTTTTTATTAGTTGAATTGTCACAAGGTCTCCGATTTCTAAACCATAAGTTTGACCAAAATTCCCATAATTGATAGCTAATGTTAAATAATTATCCGATATTCTGATTAAAGGTTTCCCTCTATCAACGTCTCCATAAGTGGTGACAAAAGGTGCTTGGATGAGATGGTTGTTCGCTTTTATTAATACGATGTCTCCAACTTCAAACCCTTCTTTAGTTAAAGCTTCTGCAGGTATATCAGTTCTTACGTTCCCATATTTATCGATTTGATTTACAGTTCCTGAAACTTCTGACAGTATTTTTGTTAATTTTATTGTCCATTCTGGACCAGAATAAACACCGTAGATTTCAGAAAAATTATCCATGTTTATGGCGACAGATACATTTAGCAGACTATTATAATATATTAAGTTATCTCCTTCAGGAACATCCCCGAAACTACGGACAAATGGCATTTCGCCTTCAAAAACTAAATTATTATCTTCAAAGATTTCTACATAAAATAGGTCACCATACTGAGGATTTAACATCTCAAAGAGTTCGTCAGGAATGTTAGACCATACGTTTCCATATTGGATGTCTAATACCGGAATATTTCCTATAACCGTATTTTCTTGGATAGTAGGTTTTTGGTAAGGTATCGTGACTATGTCGCCTTCAAGTACAGGTCCTACATCTTCGAATTTGATTTGTCCAGAAGCTAATCTTGCTCCAACATACGCAAAAATATCTCTTCCATGGAAAGTATATGATTTCTCAGAGCCAGGCAATGTATTTTTTTCTACATCAATTATTCTTACCTCTTCAATTCCCATATCTTCAGCTACTAAGCTGAATAATCCATTATCAGGTCCTACTAAGTAGTAACCCGTCTTTGTTTTTAATACAATAGGATTTCTTTCAGTACCAACTCCAGGGTCTACAACAGAGACAAAGACTGTGTTTGTAGGCCAGTACTCGACTGTTTGTTTGAGACGATAAGCGCCCTCCCAAACACTAAACGCAGGAATATCATGAGTAACATCAAACATTCTTAAATCGGGATCAACTCCAAATGCTACCCCTTTCATTGCAGAAACGGCTCCATCTTTTAAGCCAAAATCAGTTAAAAAAAGTAAAGCATTTGGACGCCCATCCGCAAACAACATGCTTAGTGTTGATAAAATGACCAACAAAGCAACAACAACTTTTGTAAAACTTGAGTTTTTAGAACCTTGACATTTTAACATGTAATGCACCCCCTTATATAATAATGATATTTATATTAGATATTTGGTAATCAAATCTTTGAAGTTTTTCTCAGTTAGTGTTTTTTTGCAAGTTTGTCGGCTAAATTGCTAAAATAATCACCGGAATGTGGTTTAACCCATACAAATTCTTTAGTTAACATCTTACTAAATATATTATAACATTTTTTGTAAGTTGTCGTTACTTTTCGCATTAGATCATATTTACTGTGAATTGATTTAAAAAAATTTAAATGAATTAATATTGATATAATTATATTTAGAAAAAAAAGGCGCTTCCGCGCCTTTATTTATATTTTTTCTTCTACCAAGACATATTCATCTTGAATTAATTTTTCTAACTCTGTTATTGTATATACTTTTATAGGTTCTATACCATTGAAATTCGTTGCATATTCACTAGTGTAGGCACCTGTATTCATAATATACACTATGTCGTTGTACTCTATATTTATAGGCAATTCTACTTCATCGTATATAGTATCAACGCTATCACAGGTAGGTCCTGCTAAAGTCATATTTATAGTCTCAGCGTTTTCTTTTCCTTCTACCATTATCTCGTACCTAAAATTCTCAATAGTTTCCATCAAACCATGAAAAACACCTGTATCCAAAAATACCCAATTTTGTGTTCCTTTCCTACTCCTTAAAAGCACTCTTGAAGCTATTATACCAGCATTTCCAACCATAGATCTTCCAGGTTCCGACAAAACTCTTAACCCTTTTACCCAACCAAGATATTCATTAATTGATTCATTTATTATTTCTCCTATTTCTTCTACTTCTGGTACAGGTTTTGTGTGTTTCACAGGTATTCCTCCGCCTAAATTCAACATTTTTAGATCGATTTTTTCTTTATGAAGTTTTTCAAAGACTTCACTAGCATTTAGAATTGCTTCTTTCCATTTGTATTTGTTATAAGATTGAGATCCTACATGAAAAGATACTCCATAAGGTTTTAATCCTTTTCTTTTTGCATATTTTAATATTTCTATAAGATGATCTGCATCTGTTCCAAATTTTCCAGACAATGGCCAGTCTGAATCATTAGAACTCATCGATAGTCTTCCATAAACCTTAGCTCCCGGAGCATTTCTGGCTATTTTTTCAACTTCCATCTCTGAATCGATTGCAAAATATTCTACACCATTATCCCAAGCAAACTTTATATCCACTTCTTTTTTAATAGTGTTACCAAAGCTTATTTTTTTAGTGGAAATCCCTAAATCCATTAATTTAATTATTTCACCTTTAGATGCCACATCAAAAGAAGAACCCAAATCTCTTAAAGTTTCTAGTATACTTATATGTGAATTAGCTTTAACTGCATAAAATATCTCTACGTTTTTTATTGAGTTTCTAAGCTTACTATAATTTTCTTTTACATAATTCGTATCTATTACTAAAAAAGGGGTTTCTAATTTCTTTGCTGCACTTCTTATAAGTTCCGTTAATTCCAATTTATCCAACCTCCCTGGGTTTAATATTTGTTGTTTCATTTACGATCCAATCTATTTTTTACTATTTTTCAATGGAATATTTAATACCTATTAGGTAACACACTAACATTTATTTAGTTAATATATAGTTATGAAAAGTTACATTATTCAAAGGACTATAAACTGTTTACAAAAACACATTTTCGTAGTATAATCATTTTGAATACGAAATATTCAATGCCGAGGTGGCGGAACTGGTAGACGCGTAAGATTCAGGATCTTATGGGCTTTTAGTCTGTGCGGGTTCAAGTCCCGCCCTCGGCACCAACTTAAACCACCTGATCTTATACAAAATGATGGTGGTTTTTTATATTTTTTGTAAAGTGATTTTGGTATAATCTCCATAAAAGTCTCTAACAAAAAAGGGAGGAAGATAATTTAATGAGAAGTGTTTTTAGAGATTTTACTGATAACTTTTTTGAAATATTAACTTATCCAAAAGAAAAATGGGAAGATTTTTGGAAATGTTATAAAAAATCACTTGATTTTGTTGAGATATATTCTCAGGTGACAAAATTGAATGATGAAGAGATCATAAGAAAATTGAGGGAAACCGGTAGAAGAGAATTGGATAAAGCTTTTTGGTATAAACAAGATATTATAAAAGATTTAAAAGCAGATATTATAGACAATTTGATAAAAAATTCCAAAAAGTTTCAATTAAATAGAGGAGATTTCGCTGTTTATTTGACTGCTTTTTTGGGTGATAAACCTTATTTATACTTAAACTCCTTTAAAGGAACTATAATTGCTGTGGATATTTTATATTTGTATTTCAACAGAAATAATATAAATCCAAGAGAGGTTATAGAAGAGGCGATAATAGAATTTATAACTTCTACAACTCCAAATAAGAAGAGAGCTGATTTTTGGATCTTGTACGATAAAATAAAAACAATTATTACCGATAAAAATTATAAAGACAAAAATGAAGTTCTTCAGATAATTTGTGAATTATTAGCTGAAAGAATTCGTTACTATAATTGGGTGGGTTTTTATTTAGTTGACAACACAGAAGTTGATTCTCTTATATTAGGACCATTCGTGGGAGAACCAACCGAACATTCCAAGATAAAATTCGGACAGGGTATTTGTGGACAGGCAGCAAGCACGAAGAATACTTTTGTAGTGGATGATGTTAGTAAAGAAGATAATTACTTGTCCTGCAGTCCAAAAACACAATCTGAAATTGTTGTTCCTATTTTTGATAAAAAAGGAAAGATTGTAGGAGAAATAGATATAGACAGTCATGAGAAAGCTCCTTTTGATAACGATGATCGTAATTTTTTAGAAGCTATTGCAAAGTTACTAAGTGAAAGATTTTGGTAAATATGGTGATTATATGGATATAAAAGAAATTAAAAAAATTTTTAGCACATATACCCCTAAACCTATTGGCGTAGAAAATTGTTTTTCAGTCTTAATTTCCATAGTAAAGATTGATAGATCACTGCATCTTTTATACGAGTTAAGATCCAAAAAATTAGAAAGGCAACCTGGAGAGGTCTCTTTCCCAGGAGGAGAGATAGAAAAAAACGAAACTCCTAAAGAGGCTGCTATAAGAGAATGCTGTGAAGAATTAAATCTAAAACCAGAAAATATTGAATTAATAGGAGCAGCAGATTATCTGCTAACTCCTTTCAATTATTTAATATACTCTTATATAGGATTTTTAAATGTAGATGTTGAAAAAATAAAACCTAATGAAGAAGTAGAAAAAATATTTACTGTACCAATAGATTATTTCCTAACCCACGAGCCATTAAAGCACAACACTTATCTAACAAATGAAACAGATGAGGGTTTCCCATACGAACTTATTCCCAACGGGAAAGATTACAATTGGAGGATCGGAAAGTACCCAGTCTATTTTTATGTCTATCAAGACCATATTATATGGGGACTTACGGCTAGATTAACTTACGAATTCATCCAAAAACTAAAATTAGCAGCAAAGAATAAAAGTTAAATCATTTACATTAGTTCCAGTAGGTCCTGTAATAACCAAACCATCAATACTTTGTAAAGCATGATAAGAGTCGTTATTATCAATCACATCTTCTATATTTATTCCATTTTCTTCCAATCTTTGAACCGTCATACCATCTACTATTCCACCGGCTGCATCTGTTGGCCCATCCGTTCCATCAGTACCCACTGAAACGATTACAACATCTTCATAATTTGATATTCCTCTAGCTGCTGATAGGGCTAATTCTTGGTTTCTTCCACCAATGCCTTTCCCTCTAACATGGACTACGGTTTCTCCACCTAATATTATTGCACATGGTTTTTCTAAAGGTCTATTTTTCTCTTTAACTTCTTTGGCAATTGAAGCTAAGAATGATCCCGCCTCTTTTGCTTCACAATCTAATGTCGTTGTTAAAATCAAAGTACTGTAACCCAAACTTTTAGCAACTTCTTGTGCATTTTCACAAACTCTTGAAACACTCCCTACTATTCTTGTTTCAACATTATTCAACTCTTTTGGAGTTTCATTTTTTAAAGCACTAATAACGTGTTCGGGTAGATTTAATCGATACTTTTCAACAATTCTTTCAACATCCTGAACTGTCGTTGAATCGGGATAGGCAGGTCCAGAAGCTATACTATCCAACCTATCTCCTAAAACATCCGAAAGAACAAGCGAATAGATTTTTGCTGGTTCTACTAACTTAGCAAATTTTCCACCTTTAACTTGAGAAAGATGCTTTCTTATGGTATTTATTTCTACAATATTTGCGCCTGATTTAAGTAGTAAATCTGTGGTTCTTTTTAGATCTTCCAAACTTATTTCTTCTGCAGGAAGTTCAAAAAGAGCGGAACCTCCTCCTGAAACTAAGAATAAAAGAGTATCCTTTTCATTTAATTTTTTTACTAATTCTACAACTTTTTCAGTTGCTTTTATCGTATTTTCATCTGGCACAGGATGTCCCGCCTCATAAATCTTTAGACCCTCTATTTGCCCTTGTGAATGTCCGTATTTTGTTATAACTATTCCTTCTTCTATTTTATCTTTAAGAAAATCTTTTGCCGCTTTTGCCATTCTCCATGCTGCTTTACCAATAGCAACTAAGTATACATTTCCACTTAAATTTAATTTTTCAACTTCTTCTTTGACAGCCTTATCTGGCAAAACGGATTCAATCGATTTATTTATAATTTTAAAAGCATCTTCTCGTAAATTTCTCAAGAAAAACAACTCCTTATAACAGTATTAAACTAATTATCCATATTACAACTGCAGCGGTAAATCCTTCTATTAACGTACCTATCGTTTGAAGTTTGTACGCTTGATTTACACTCATCTTAGAAAATTGGGAAACAACCCAAAAATAACTATCATTAGCATGTGAAACAACCATTGAACCAGCACCAATAGCTACTACCGACAGAGCAATAGATGCAGGATTTGTTAATCCCAAAGATCCCATAAGAGGAGCCATCAATGATGCTGTTGTTATAATAGCAACTGTGGAAGAACCTTGAGCAGATTTTAGTACGGCAGCAACAATAAAAGGTAACCATATGCCCAAATTCGCAGTAACCAGACTTTCTCCTAAAACGTCTGCAATTCCAGAATTTTGAAGAATTCTCCCAAAAGCTCCTCCAGCACCTGTAATTAAAATAATTGAAGCTGCGTTCATTAATCCTTCTCCAACCCATCCGCTAGAAGAAAGCATTTTTTTATCTAGCTTTTTGGGTAGCGTAAAAGCTATCAATATGCCTATTAATAATGCAATTACTGGATTACCAATAAAACCAAAAAAAGCTTTAACAGCTCCATCTCCAAATGGACTTGTTGGAAAATCAGAAATTGATTTTAAAAGTATTAAAATAATTGGAACTACTATTGGCATAAAAGATTTAAAAGTAGAAGGGGCCTTTTTTGTCCTTTCTTCTATTTCTTTTTCATTCAACTCGGGTTCTGGTTCAATATAAATTCTTTTTCCCATTCTACTTGCGTATAGAACACCTACAAGCATAGAAGGGATAGAAACTATTAGTCCAATTAAAATAACTAATCCTAAATCTGCCCCTAAAATACCAGCCGCAGCTATAGGACCAGGTGTAGGGGGAACCATCGTATGAGTTGCATATAATCCCAAACTTAAAGCAAGCCCTGTTGCTGCTAGGGAAAACTTTGCTTTCTTTGTAATCGCCTTATTCAAAGGGGAGAGAATAACGAATCCTGAATCACAAAAGACAGGAATAGAAACAATATATCCAATAATAGCCATAGCCAAAGGCACTCTTTTTTCTCCTGTTAATTTTAGTGTAGCTTCAGCCATCTTAAACGCCCCGCCAGATTTCTCAAGAAAGGTTCCTATAATAGTACCCGCAGCTATAACTATCCCTATACTTCCTAAAGTTCCACCAAATCCACCAGTAATAGAACCAACAATATCTGTTAAACTCATACCAGAAAATATACCGAATAATACAGCTGTAAAAAGCAAAACCAAAAAAGGATGAAGAGTTAATTTAGCAGTTGAGAAAATAATAAAAACAACAGACAAAATTAATAAAACTATTAACCAAATTCCCATTCACAAAACCCCCTTCTTATAATAGTAAATTTAGAAATGAATTTTCTCCCTTTGGACTTTTTGCTAATTAGCAGTATAAATTTAAAGAGATTTTTCTTTATACATCCTTTTATCGGCTAGTTCAATAGCTTTCTTTAAATCTGATGTTTCATCAGGAACTAAACTATAACCTAGGCTGAGAGATGTAATTATAGATTTATCCTCAATAACAATAGGATTACTTACATTCAATTTAACCCTTTGTTTGATACTTTCCATATTTAAATCTTTTTCAATCTTCTCAATAATTATAACAAATTCATCTCCACCATACCTGAAAATTAAATCTTCAGAACTTATCACATTCTTAATTCTTTTTACTATAACTTTTAAAACTTCATCACCAATTGCATGACCAAAATTGTCATTAACTTGCTTAAAATTATCTATATCAATAAAAAGTACCATTTTTGTCTTATTTGGACTTTCATTTTTTGATATATACTTCTCAAGAGCCTTTCTATTATACGCGCCAGTTAAGATATCAACGTTTGAATTTAAAAATAATTCGTTCAAAGAAAATACAGTCTTTAAAATTCTTTCCATATCTTCTATTAAACTTTTCACTAATTCCTTTTCCATTTTTGATAATCTTTTCTTCTTAAACCAGTCTAAATTTAGAATACCTATAATCTCGTCTTCCATTTTTATTGGAACACCCAGCCAGGTAACAGTAATATAATTTTTATCAGACCATAATCTCGTTTTTTCGACATTTTTAATATATAAAAGCTCTTTAGAATCAATAACTTGGTATATATTTTTGCCATCTTTTTTTAGAGATTCGGCTATCTCTTCTAAGGGCAAAAAATCTATTTCTTTTGCCCAGAATAAAAATTTCCATTTTTCATCCTTTGGAGTAAGTAGAAAACTCCAAGAATCAGCCTTTAAAAATTTTGGAATTTCCTCGATAAACATCTTAAGAACTTCATTTTGATCCATTTCGTTTTCTAAACAAAAAAGTGCTGTTTCAAGTAAAGAGTTTTTTAATCTATTTCTTACTACAAGCTTTGGGTTAGGAGGTCTGAAAGCAGGTGGTTTATTATCTATGTTTGGAATTCTTCGAACATAAATTGCCTTTTTTATCCCATTATAAAAAACATAAACCAAAACAAATATTAAAAGGATATGGGAAAGAAGTAATATTGTCATAGTTTCACCACCTCAAAATATATTTTATATAATCGATTCAAAATCTAAAAGATTTCATTATACCACATTTCTTTATCATTTTTTTCAAATTTGTGATATAATATAAATGAGATTATTTTTGTCCACCATAAAGGAGACTCAAAATATGGGAAAAGAAACAACCTCAGATGTTGAAATTCCTGAAAGGTTAAAAAGATAAATATAAAAATGTAAAAATCACGGGTCTAATCAATTTTCTAGATCGGTGATTTTTTATAATCCACCACAGCAAATGTCCATAATTTATTGTTAGAACTTTTTAACCATTCAGCGCTAATAGGCGTTGCAAATTCAGGAGCTAGTCTTCCATTCAAAATCCAATACTTTGAATCTTCGTTGTTATAAATTCCAGGATTAGCTAGTATCTTAAGTTTTAAAGGCGCATCTACTATATCAACTGAATTTATACTTTCCTCTTTCTCAAGAATTTTTTTTATTTTATTTAAAATTTCTTTGTCAGGTAAAGGTTTAACGTTTACTAACGCTATATTCTTAGAAAGAGGTCCTATAATTTTCACATTTGCAATTTCTCTTTGAACATTATAAAAATCTAAAATATCGTGTATAACTTCGTTAGCAATAACATCTGCACGAGAGTGATAATTTTTATTTACAGACATTTTCAACAGATGTTTATATTTACATCCTTCTCTTACCACATTTTCTCCAATTTTTGGAATAGAGAATCCATAATAATCTAATATCTCTTTTATCTCTTTTTTGTTTAAATTTAATATTGGAGAATATATTCCATCTAAGAATTTTACTCCCGTATTCCCCCATGAATCAGATAAATTTGCTCCAGAAGCTATGATCCCTTTATAAGAAAATTCTTTGACTTTTCCAATTTTTACTATTCTTGTACATTGATTGCAATTTGGACCATGGTACATTATCTTTTCTTGCTCTTCTTCCCCACGAGTAAAAAAAAGTTTAAGTCTTAACTTTCTAGAAAGAAGTAAAACAGCTTCTAACCCTTTTGAATAAGAATATCCTCCAAAGCATACGTTCACCAGAGTAATTCTATTTCTTGGTAAGACATCTTTTGCTAATAAGGCAACTACTGTACTATCCATTCCCCCAGAGAAAGCTATATATAAATGTTTATTTCCTATTATTTCCTTCATTTCTTGTTTTATAACGTTTATTTTTTCTTCAATTAGTGAACCCATTTTTCTCCCCTATAGCTACTTTTTTCAGTTTCAAATACTCTTTAAATTCTTTAATTGGTAAGGGTTTGCTAAAATAATACCCTTGAACTTCATGACATCCTTTATCGTTTAAAAACTGAAGTTGACTTTCATTTTCAACCCCTTCTGCGATGACCTCAAGCCCCAAATCATTAGACATTGAAATAATACTAGAAACCAGCCTTTTTGAAGCATCGTTTTCTAAAATATCATCTATAAAACTTTTATCAATTTTTATCTTATCTATTTCTAACTTGTTAAGATAAGAAAGTGAGGAAAAACCTGTTCCAAAATCATCAAGAGTGATTTTTAAACCCAGTTCTTTTAAAGCATGAATTTTCTTTTTGGCTTCATAAAAATCATCTATAAATATATCTTCAGTAAGTTCGATCCCCAAATAAGATGTATCTATATCGTAATATTTTAAAATTTTTTCAATTCTAGAAATTATATCTTTTCTCTCAAAAGAGTCCCTTGAAATGTTAAAATAAATTCTAAGCTTTTCATCCAACACATTCTTTTCTTCATTAATAAACTTTGATGTCTTTAGAAGAATGTGTTTATCGATATTTTCGATAAAACCCTTTTTCTTGGCAATATCTAAAAAAGCTGCTGGAGTTAATATATTACCATCTTTTTTATGCAGTCTAACTAAAGCTTCAGCTCCAATAATTTTATAATCCCTTGTATCTATTTGAGGCTGCAAATGTATCAATAATCTATCATCTTCTATGGCTTTATAAACCTCTTTTTCAATATTTTTTTCAATTATAAGAATATTTGATAAATCACGAGAATAAAAGGTAATACTATTGTTTGTAGCTCCTTTTAGAGCCATTCTTGCTAAATTCAAAAGATCATTTGGTTTTGAAGTATCTTTTGGATAGATACTTATACCAATATTTACTTTTAAATTTATATTCTCTCCTAATATTTTTATGTTCTTTTTAACCTCATTCTTTAACTTTTCAGCTATTTCTTCTAGATCTTCTGTTGTATCAAAACACCCAAAAACTGCAAATTCATCTTCTGATACTCTAGAAACAAAATATTCTTTTTCGACAACATCTATGATTCTTTTTGATATCTCTTTCAAAATTATATTAATGATTTTAAATTCATAAAGAATTGATAATTCATTAAACTCTTCTATTTTTAAAATCATCAAAACATATTGTTTATCTTCATTATCTTTAGAAAAAACATTTTCTAATTTCTCAAATAAATATTTTGCGTTTGGCAATCCGGTAATTGAATCATGTCTAATAATTTTTTCTATTTCTTGCTCTTTTTTTATATTATTGGTAATATCTGAATTAATAGCAATATAACCAATTAATTTCCCACCATTACCTTTTATTTCAAAGATATTTGAATACAAGAATACGACCTCTCCATTTTTTCTCTTATCTATTATTTTTCCACTCCAAAAACCTTTGGTTTTGAGTTCATACCACATTTCCTCATAAAAAGACTTATCATGCATAGAAGAAGCCCAAAAATGAGGTTCTTCCCCAATTATTTCCTCAGCAGAATAACCCAATATATCAGTAAACGCTTTATTAACCCTCAATACCTTATTATTCTTATCAGTAATAACTATAGCTTGAGGGGAATTATCAAATAAATCCTTCGGGAAAAAAGTTTCGGGGCTCATAATTCCGTAATGTTGATTTAAGTTGCGAATCAAAAGATAAATAATATCATTATTATCTTTTCTTTTCTTTTTTCCAACTAACTCAAAAGTATTATTGACTTCTTTTTTTAAATTTATTTTTAAAGTCCAGATTGTTTCATAATCTTCGTTATAAAATTTATCTGATAACTTTTTAAAATCTTTCCCTAATAATCTTTCCAGTTCTTCCAAATTTTTTGGGAGTTCATCTTTACCTAAACCCGCAATTTGCTTAAAATTTGACGAGTATAAAATTTGATCGTTTGATAAGTCTACTCGAATAACAGCTCCAGAATACATTTCCGAAGAAGATTCATACATATCCAACATCTCATTCATCAATTTATTATTCAATTCCACAAATTATCCCGCCTTTTAGAAATCTCCCTAATCATACTTTAAAATATTATTTAAATTTTCATGGTAAAATAGAAATATCTTTTTTATTTTAACTAATTAATGTAAAGATAATAATAATAAAATAATTTAAAAGTTAACTTAAAACATATTATAACTCATAGGAGGTAATCAAAATTGCTAAAGTTAGAAAAAGAACATTCTATATATTTATTTTCTCCTAATAATAGTCCTGTAATTAAGGTAAAACCCAAAGAAAAAATAATTATAGAAACCATGGATGCTTTAAGTGACGAAATAACGTTTGAAGATCAACCTTTTGAAGCTATAAATTGGGATAGAGTGAATCCAGCAACTGGGCCAATCTTTATAGAAGACGGGGAAATAGGAGATATTTTAGAAGTAAAAATTGAAAAAATTAATATCACACGAGATTATGGTGTAATGTTAACAGGTAAAGATATGGGAGTATTGGGAAACGAATTTGAAAAAAACTATATAAAAATAGTTCCCATAAAAAATAACAAAGCTTATTTATTTGATTATGAAATCCCTATAGAGCCAATGATAGGAGTTATTGGCACTGCCCCTAAAGATAAAGAAATACCTTGCGGGACTCCAGGTGAACATGGTGGAAACATGGATTGTAAAATTATTAAAGAAGGTTCAACAATTTATTTACCTATAAATGTTAAAGGCGCCTTGTTTGCACTTGGGGATCTTCATGCAATAATGGGGGATGGAGAAGTTTGTGTCACAGGTGTTGAAATACCCGCAGAAGTGGAGGTAACTTTTAATATTATAAAAAACAAAAATTGGAAGTTACCCATGGTAAAAACAAACGATAAAATTATTACAATAGCTTCAAAAAAAACTTTAGATGAAGCCGCTTTTTCAGCCACAAAAAACATGGTAGAATATCTTGAAGCAGAATATTATTTTACGAAAGAAAAAGCGATGTTCTTACTCAGCGCTACTGGAGATTTAAGAATCTGTCAAGTGGTGGATCCTCTAAAAACTGTAAGAATGGAACTACCTTTAGAAATCCTATCAAGAAAAGGAGAATAGATTAGTGTCAGCATTAATAAATTTTATAATAATTGCAGTTCTTGGCAATATTTCAAAAAAGTTTTTACCCGAGAATACCGGTAGTACAATTAGTTTCTTAATTATTAATTTCACACTTCCTATGACAATTTTTATTGGAATTTCATCATCTAAGATCGATATTTCAAAGCTCTTTTTTATACTAATTGGCTTCTTTGGAGGATTGTTAATATTTTTTGGGGGAAAACTATTAATAAGCTTATTAAAAATAAAAGATCCAAATATCGAAACAGTAATGCTTTTGTCTTTTACGGGCTTAAATATTGGTTTGTTTATGTATCCCTTGGCAGAGATGTTATGGGGAATAGAGTCAATAAAATATTTTGCCTTATATGATTTTGGAAACAGTTTTCTGACTTTTGGCGTAGGAAAATCTGTGGCTGAGGGTAAAGGTGGAAAGTTCAATATAAAGGACTTGTTTAAGTTTCCACCTTTTATAGCTTTACTTTTAGCTTTTATACTTAATGGTATAAATTTACCCGAGGTTATTTTGTCACCGATGATGTTAATAAAGAACGCAAACAACTTTCTAATAATGTTTTTAGTAGGATTCTATTTTAATATATTTTCACTTAAAACTCACAAAAAGATTCTTTCTTTATCAGTTCTTGCAAAATACTCACTGGGATTTATTATTTCATTATTTACTTTATTGATACCTGTAGATTCAAGTCTTGAGAGAATATCTCTTTTTTTGTCCCCTTTAATGCCAAGTGCTATGATGGTAATAGTATACTCTGTTAAAAACAAATATGATTCTGAACTTGCTAGTAGTTATGTCAGTTTAACAACTCTTATTTCTTTTATTATTGTTTTTTCGGTAACAGCGATAATTGGATTTTGACCAGAAACTTGAAATCAATATATTCTTTCTTGATATTATTAACTTTTTAGTGTAAAATTTAATTAATGGGCTTTTAGCTCTTCCTAAAGGAGGAATAGATAATGTCTTTTGAAATTGAAACACAAGTTCTAAGGCATGCTGTAGAACTAACAAATAATGCAGTTTCAAGGAAAACAACAAATCCAATATTAAGAGGTGTCAAATTATCAGTTGAAGAAGATTTTTTGCATATCTATGCAACAGATTTACAAACTGGATTTCATAAGTTTTTAAAAGTTAAAAATAATGATGGCCCTTTTTCTACAGTTGTTGAACAAAGAATATTTTTTGAAGTATTATCTAACTTAAACTCTGAAACAGTAAAACTGACTTTGGATGGAGTATTAAAAATTTCTTCTGGGAATTCGACTTTTCGTTTACCTACCATGGACCCGGATGAATTTCCATCATTAACATTTGATGTTACTGGAAGTGATACTTCTATCGACAGAGTCACTCTCTCAGAAATGATGGAAAAGGTTATGTTCTGTGCATTGAAAGAAGCAAATAGCTTATCTAAAAATTTAAACGCTGTTTACTGGGACTTTCGTAAAGGTGGATTTTTGAATTTAGTAGCAACTGATAGTTTTAGATTAGGTCTTTCTGAAAAGAAGTTAGAGGACGATAACAGACTATCTTCATTTCTTTTATCCCTTAAAAGTATGGAAGAGTTGAAAACTATTATTTCAACTGCAAAAACAGAAAAGATTAAAATAATTCAAGCCGACTCTCAAATACTTTTTAACTTTGAAGATGACAATAATGAATTGATTTTCAACATTATAGACTCGGAATTTCCAGACTACTTACAAATAATGCCAAAAAGTTTTTTAACAAAAATTAAAGCTAAAACCTCTGATTTTTTATTTATCATGAAAAGGATGTCAATAACTGCAGGACGTGATGAATATACTCTGCTAAACATACAAGACGGAGTTATCAGATTTTATGCGAGTTCACCGGAAGTTGGAGAGGCAAGAGAAGAAATTGAAATAGATCAAGAAGGCGGAAATATTGAAATTGCCTACTCTCCAAGATTTTTCAGAGAGGCTTTGGAAAAAATAGAAACTGTTGAGTTTGAATTTAATATATCTGGTGAAGAAACTCCAACGATTTTAAAACCTCTTGAAGATAACAGTTATATGTACATAGTGATGCCTAAAAGGAAAGCTTGAATTATGTTGCGAATAGGTTTGGGATATGATGTTCACCCCTTCGTTGAAAATAGAAAATTAATTCTTGGCGGAGTCGAGATATATCACACAGATGGTTGGGGTTTAGCAGGCCATTCAGATGGTGATGTTTTTTTTCATTGTATAATAGATGCTTTGTTAGGAATGTGTTCTATGGGATCTATTGGTGAATACTTCCCAGAAACCTATGAATTTAAAAATATAAACAGTGGAGTTCTTCTAAAAAGAACATGGGATATGATAAATAAAAAGTACAAAATTAATTTAAATAACATCGATTCAGTTGTTATATCTAAAAGTGTAAAGATCATACCAATTGCTGAAAATATAAAAAACAATTTATCTAAGATATTAAATTTAAATCCCCAAAAAATAAATTTAAAAGGAAAAAGTGGAAACGGCTTAGGAGTAGGTGGGGAGGATAAAGGTATTGAAGTCTACTGTACTATTTTAGGTGATGTAGTTGAATTACAAAATGATTCATGATTTTGATCTATCCCCAAAAGAGATGGTTAAGTTACAGAATCAATTAGCTCAATACATTGAAATAACTCCCTTTAAGGGCAACCCTAAGATAGTAAGTGGTGTGGATTTATCTTTTAAAAAAGATGAAGCCATAGCTGTAATAGTTACGATGGATTATGATAAATTATCTTTAATTGATGTTACTTATACTATTGATAAAATAACTTTCCGCTACATTCCAGGTTTACTTGCTTTTCGTGAATTGCCAATATTTCTAAAAGCGTGGAAAAAACTGCAGATAGATCCAGATATTGTTTTCTTTGATGGCCAAGGATTAGCACATCCAAGAAGAATGGGAATAGCTACCCACGCCTCATTTTTCATCGAAAAACCTACAATAGGAATAGCAAAATCTAAATTAGTTGGAAATTACACTGAACCCAGTAAAGAAAAAGGAAATTACTCTTACTTATATCATAACAAGGAAAAAATAGGCATAGTCTTAAGAACAAAAGACAATGTAAAACCTGTTTTTGTATCTCCTGGAAATAGAGTTGATTTTAATAATACCCTAGAATTTAGCCTACACTTCACACTAAAATATAAGGTACCTGAAATAACAAGACAGGCTCACTTATACAGCCAGTACTTAAAACAGAGGTGACACTGTTGAAACAAAAAAATGTTAGAACTTTTATTTACTTAACAATGATCATTTATTCTATGGTTATGAATTCTCTTGCTCCTCTTATGACTTCTATTCAAGAAAGGTTCTCTGTATCGGTTGCTATCTCTTCAGCTTTGCCGTTTATAAGCACTTTAGGAACTATGATTTCAAATTTTATTGGAAGTTTTTTTATTTCTCAAATTGGTTATAAGACTTTCTTAATAGGGGCTATGACTCTTCAAATCGTTGGTTTAATTACTTTTGCAACGGCAGCTAATTTTATATTGATAATAACCGCAGTATTTCTACTTGGGTTAGCAACAGGAGCTACTTTTATGACTTTAACCTCTGCATACTCTCACCTTGATAGAAATTACCAAAACTTCGGTTTTTTAAACGCTAGTTTTGGTATAGGGGGTATTATTGGTCCTTTGATTGTAAGCTTATTTCTAACGTTTAATTTTGATTTTAGATTCGTATATTTTGTTCATCTTATTTTAGGTTTAGCACTTTACATCATTACAATAATATTTAAACCCATACAAAATATTAAATATGAAAGTATTAAATTAAAAGAAGCAGTAGGCATAATAAGAAGAAAATTTGTCTATCTATCCCTGCTTATATTCTTATTATATTCAGGAACAGAGATTGGAATAATAACATGGAGTGCAAACTTATTTCATGATGTATTTAATTACTCTAAAGAGGTCTCTTCAATTATTATTAGTTTATTTTGGATAGTTTTTACTTTTGGACGAGCTATTACGGAATTTTTAAATCAAAAATTAACAGAGTTAGGAACTATACTATATTTTTCAATCTCTTTGATTGTAAGTGTGGCGCTTCTCTTAATTTTCCAAAATTATATCTTTTTTCTATTCATAGGATTCAGTTTATCTCCAATCTTTCCAAGCATTCAAAAATATACTAATCAACATTTGCCAAAAAGAATCTTAGGAATGTATAATGGACTTGCCTTTGGTTCTACAGGTATTGGTGCGATGATAATTGCAACCTCTATGGGTATAATTGGCGATATAAATTTCAACATAGCCTATGCAATCCCTTTTTTAACTTTTAGTATGATGATTATTATTAACCATCGATTGGCACTTGAGCAGGTTCCCGAATCCTAACCACATATTATTTTAAAAGGGGAAAAATATGAAATATTCCAAGATTAAAACAGGATGTATAAATGGTTTCAAAGTTGAAGATATTTTGGTAGAAATAGACATAAACTCTCGTTCCACTCAACAAACATTCAAAATAGTCGGAATGCCTTCCACCGCCGTTTTGGAAAGTGAAAAAAGGGTTATGAGTGCCATAAGGAACGTGGGTTTTTCTCTGCCGAATGGTTCAATAGTTTCCAATCTTTCACCAACTTCTTTAAGAAAAGACGGATCACATTTCGACCTTCCAATAGCAGTTTCACTTCTTGAAGCTTCACAACAAATAAAAGAATTAAACAGCAATTATTATATTTTCGGGGAGTTAGGATTAAACGGTGATGTGAGACCAGTTTCGGGTATAGCTCTTTTTTTGATGTATATAAAAGAAAGAGATAAAAACGCAAAGTTCATTATCCCCCGCGGAAACGAAGGGGAAAGCGCCTTTGTAAATAAAAAAGATGTCCTAGTTGTCGATAATTTAAAAGACATTGAAAACATATCAATCAATCTTTTTGATAGTTATTCTCCAAATTATGAAAAACCTGCATATGATTCATATAATCTTGATTTTAAAGAAATAAGGGGTCAACTTTTTGCAAAAAGAGGAATTGAAATAGCGGCTAGCGGTTTTCACAATGTATTAATGAGGGGAACCCCGGGCTCTGGAAAAACTATGATAGCCAAAAGGTTACCTACTATATTACCCGATATGACAAAGCAAGAGATAATAGAGTCAACCATGATTTATTCTGTTGCTGGGTATATGAACATGATAATCGAAAAAAGACCCTTTAGATCTCCACATCACACAGCCTCTTCTGCTTCTATAATAGGAGGAGGAGCCGTACCAAAACCCGGTGAGATAAGTCTGGCTCATAATGGTGTTTTATTCATGGATGAATTTCCAGAATACCGAACAGATGTAATAGAATCCTTAAGACAACCTCTAGAAGACGGAGAAGTAACCGTAACTAGGGCAAAATCTGTTGCAAATTATCCAGCAAAATTCATGCTCATAGCCTCACAAAATCCATGTCCTTGTGGATATTATGGCGATAAAGAGATAGAATGTACTTGTAATATGAATCAGATTCTTAATTATAACCGAAAGATATCTGGACCTATCTTAGACAGGATAGACCTTAGAATAGATATCCCAAGGGTGAAGATAGACGAACTCATGTCTAAAGAAGAAGGAGAAAGTTCAGAAGAAATAAAAGAAAGGGTTTCAAAAACTTTTCAAATACAGATAAAAAGGCAAAATAAATTGAATGGAAAACTCACAAATAAAGAGTTAAAAAAACATGCTAACCTTTCAGAAAAAGCGGAGAATTTCCTAAGACAGGCTGCGAATAATTTAAAATTAACAGCAAGATCAGTAAATAGAATAATAAGAATCTCACGTACAATAGCAGATAGTTTTGAATCAAATTATATCGAGTTATCTCACGTATCTGAAGCTTTAAACTATAGGGGCGGTAAAATAGTATGAAAAAGATATTTTCGCTCCTATTAATATTGTTATTACTTACCACTATACACTCTAATACAATTGAACCTATTTTATTTCCTGATGTTGAATCGTTAGAACAAGTAAAAATTAGGTCTGTAATTGATGGTGATACTATCTCTACTTTTAAATACGATAACAATATACGTTTAATAGGAATAGACGCCCCAGAAACAAAATCAGGAAGTAAACCTATGGGAGAATATAGTTATGAATCTTATCAGTTTGTTAAAAACAAATTACTAAAAGAAGCAAATAGAAACGCATATCTGGAATTTGATGAAAATATGTACGACAATTATGGTAGGATCCTAGCATATGTTTATTATGAAGATGAAGAAGGTTATCTACTTCTTTTAAACGAAGAAATATTGAAAGAAGGCCTTGCAAGACCCCTATTTTATGAAGATACTTCAAAATGGCAGGATGTCTTTGTTGAAGCTTATACCTATGCATATGAAAACAGAAGAGGTATCTTTGAAAAATACGATGATGATAATATTTTAATTGACGAAACTGAACTATCAAAAAAAGACGTGGGAAAGATAAGATGGGTAAAAACCAAGGTAAAAGATGTGAAGCTTGAAAAATCGGGTTTTTACAAAATAATTTCAGAGAACGAAATATTTTACTATGGGGTTAGAAGGCAAGAGTTTGAAGCTTTCTTTGACGAATATAATTTATACGATCTAAAAGGAAAAGAAGCAATGTTTTATGGGGAAATATGGATAGATCATCAAACAAATCAATATGAAATATTAGGAAGAGCGCCTTTTGAAATAAAATAAAAAATCAACTTTCCCGATTATGATATAATATTTGTAATAATTATTCAAATTTTCGTTTATTTGAAAGGACATGATGAAATTGACCTTAAAAAAAGTTGACGTATATAAAGAAATAGAAAATCCTAACAGGAATTTTTTTATTTCTGCATCTGCAGGTACAGGAAAAACTTATATACTAACTCAATATTATATAAAAATCTTAGAAAAAAATTTTCCTAACTCAGATATTATAGACAATATATTAACTGTTACCTTCACAAATAAAGCTGCTTCAGAAATGAAAGATAGAATACTTGAAAATATTTCTAAAAAGTTAGATGAAAAACCGCCATACGGTATCAATGAATTAGACTGGCATAGATACTGGAATGAGATAAAAATAAACTTCCCTAGATCGTGGATAAGAACAATCGATAGTTTTTGTTCAAGAATTATCAGAGAAAATAATATCTCTATTGGAGTTGATCCAAATTTTACTATTATAAACACTTTTCAAAACGATAGAGAAATCGAGAGATCTGTTTATTCTGCACTGAGATTAGTATTGGAAATATACGAGAACAAAAAAATAGATTGGTTAAATTTCCTATCCCCAAAAAGAAGAGAAAGTATTGAAAATTATATAAAGGAAATAAATAGTGAAAAAATAAGATTTAAAAATGCTTTTAAAGAGTTGCTAAAGAATTTTGGATTGGAGTCTTTAGAAAATGCTTTAAAGGAAATAATGCAAAAATGGCGACTTGAAATGACAAAATCCTTAATTATCGATGATTTAGAACTAGATGATAAAAGTCTTTCAAAAATTTATACAGATTTCTTATGGCTTTTTAAGTATATATCCCTTATAGCAACCGAATTTTACTTAGGTTTAACCGTAGATTCTTTCTTGTTTGACTTCAAGGCGGTTTTAGAAAAAGTATTATCAGAATTTGAAAACAAAGATTGGTTACTTAAAAAATATCAAAATAAGTTTAAATATGTAATAGTAGACGAATATCAAGACACTAATTATCTTCAAAAAGAGATATTTGACCAAATCCACACAAAAGATAATTTCTTTTTCTACGTCGGTGATAGAAAGCAGTCTATATATCGTTTTAGAGGCGCTGATGTTTCGGTTTTTTCCCGTACTTTAACAGATGCAGAAAATTCTAAAGAAGAGGTCCTTCTAGGTGAACTTACTATCAACAGGCGCTCTCATAAAGAAATAGTAGATTTTGCAAATTATATAGCTAAAAAATCTCTTTTCAAAAAAGAAATACTTAATTCTAATGGAATAGATCATGTTCTTTTAGAAAATCTTTCTTTTCATAATGGAGATATTTCATCGTACGATCTTGATCCCTTATCCTCAGAAAAGATCCCAATTTTGTCAAATAAAGATAATAAAAGAGTAAAATATCTATTGATAGAACCAACCGAGGAAGAGTCACTAACTAACAAGGATCATCGTATAACATATGAAGTTGAAGCAACTGCCAGGGCTATCAAAAAGCTAATCGGCAAAGAGATGGATTTTAAAGAAAGGAAAGAAAACGAGGTTAATTATGAACGAAGAAAAATAGAACCTAAAGATATAGCCGTATTATTAAGAGAAATGAGCTCAACAGAAAAAGTTATAAGAGAAATTTTCTCTAAATATAATATCCCCTTTTATATTTTTGGAAGTAAATCTTTTTATACAAGGGCTGAAATACAGGCTATTTTTGCTGCTATAAACACTATTCAAAACCCTTACAACGATTACCAATTTGTTCGGTACATGATGTCCCTTTTGGTTGGAATGAGTTTCCAAGAACTTGACAAATTAGTAGAAAATAGAGAAGGAAGTTTGTATGAAACCTTTGAAAAAATAGAAGACCAATTTCCAGAAGATATAAAAAATAGTTACGAGACCTTGAAAAAGTACAAAGATATAAAATATTATTTATCTCCTTCTTCTATATTAAAGGGTATAATCTACGAAAATGATTATTTCTCTAAACTAGCTTTAACAAACGAACCTGAAGTTTGTATTTCAAACGTAAAAAAACTAATAAGTCAATCAGAAGAATACAACTCCATTGCAAATTCTTTTTCTGAATTGATAAGATTTTTGAAAAAAGCTTCTACTATTTCAGAAGAGGAAGCTTCCTTGGAAGATGAACAATCAAACAGCGTAAAAGTAATGACAATCCATAAAGCTAAAGGTTTAGAATTTCCAATAGTTTTTCTGTTGGGGTTACATAATTCTATAAGCCAAAAGAAAAACAGTAATAACAACAAAGATTATATTGAATTTTCAATACCTGATTCTGATGGCAACAGATATTACCTATTAAAAAAAGTATTCGATGAAAATTTAGAAAACACAGATCACTGGCTATTAAAATGGTTTAAAAACAACGAATTTTTGAACAATACTGAAGCCAATAGATTAGCATATGTTGGTATAACAAGAGCAAAAGATGTGTTAATACCTGTAATAGTAGACAACCAAAAAAACGAATCTCTAAATAACTTTTTTTCAATGGCCAAAAATTCAAATATAAATATTATTAATCACTATGACATTGAAGAAATTGATATTGAAGTTATTGACTCTAAAACTAAAACAAGTGATGATACATTTCAAGATATCCCGCCTGAAAATTTAAAAGATTTAACAAATCTTTCATACAAAAAATATATTGCTCCAACTTATCTTATTAGAGAAGTAAAACCATCAGAATTAGAATTGATAGAAGATTTAAACTACTCACCAAATTATACACAAGCTGATTTTGATCCAAGTAATATTTTTTCTGATGAAGAGTTAATTTTTAGGGGTTCCGACCTTCATGCAAAACTTAACAGTGCTCAAAATATAAGTCATATTAAAAATATGATAGAAAATGGAGAACTCCCTCAAGGTTTTGACGAAATTGAAATCATAAAAAAAGCCTTCACTCCTAATCAAAAAAAGATAATAAAAAACGAATGGAGATTGATGAAACAGATTAAAGTTAAAAATAGAGAATACATGCTTTTTGGTATACCTGACAAAGTAATTATTGAAAATGGTGAGATAGAAATTCTTGATTATAAATATTCAGAACTAGACAATCCTAATAAAATAAAAGACTATAACTTCCAAATACAATTCTACCTATACCTGTTATCTGATTTTGGGACTCCGAAAAAAGGTTACATTGTAAGCATTAAAAGGTTGAAAAAACCTATAATTTTTGATTATGACCCGAATTTTGAAGAAACATTATTTGATATGATTTCTAAAATATATAATAGTGGGGATGATTGAAAAAATGTACATAGAAAAGCAAAAGAAGATGACCAAATTTGGAAAACCCCCAGGTGAATTAATATATACAGGTAAAGTTGAACCATCAAATGCCATCATTAATGTGATTTCATATAGTGAATCGTCGTATGAAGAATATGATAATGTAGAATTTGAATTTTTAGATAAACTAAACAAAGATAAAATTCACTGGGTTAATTTTATCAATGTATCAGATAAAACAAAGTTAAAAACGTTTGGTGAAAAGTTTAATCTTCACAAATTAACCCTAGAAGACATTATCAACGTAAATCAAAGAACAAAAGTTGAGTTCTTTGATACTTATACTTTTGTTGTTATAAAAGTTTTTCGTGATCTTTACGAAAAATTAGAGTTTCGACAGCTAAGTATTATTGCAAAAGAAAATATTTTAATAACTTTTTTAGAAGAAAATAATTATACAACAGATCTTTTAAAAGAACAGCTAAAAAACAATACGGGAAATATCCGAGAAAAAGATTTTGGTTATTTGATTTTTTCACTTATGGATATTGCAACGGATAGTTATTTTAGTAGATTAAATTCTTACATTTCTTCTGTGGAAGAGATAGATGCAAAGATGACAGAAGAAGTTGAAGAACAACTTTTTATTAATATAAAACAACTAAAACAAGAAATATTGAGATTCAGGCGGTTTGTCTTCCCTTTAAAAGAAATTATATTTCAACTTCAAAGAAAAAAAGATAGCTTTATTACAGAAAAAAATGAGCTTTACTACATGGATCTATACGATCATTCTGTGAGAATAAATGAATCAATAGAAATTTTGAGAGAAAATCTTAACAATATAACAGAAATTTATCTTTCGATTGTAAGTAATAGGCTTAATGAAATAATGAGAATATTAACCATAATTTCTACTCTTTTTATTCCACTAACTTTCATAGCAGGTATATACGGAATGAATTTTGTGTATATGCCCGAATTACAGTGGAAATATGGTTACTTTGTAGTATTAGGAATTATGGTTGTTATAGCGATTATTATGATTATCATTTTTAAAAGGAAAAAGTGGTTTTAAATAATAAAAGTTGAGGGGGAAGAATGCATGAAAGAAGAAATAATAAAAAAAGTAGACGAATTGAAAAATGATATTGTGGAAAGTTCTAAAAAATTTATATCTATTGACTCTGTTAACCCAAGAACTGGAGGTCCTGGTGAAAAAGAAGCCGCGGAATGGTTAGAATCGTTAATTAAAAATTGGAAGTTCGATGAAATCAAAAAATACAATGCTCCGGATGATGCCGTTGAATATGGTTACAGACCGAATATTGTTGCTATATATAAGGGAACTGATCCTAAAAGAACTGTATGGTTTGTTACTCATATGGATAAAGTTCCGGCAGGAGCTTTAGACCTTTGGATTTCAGAACCTTTCGATCCAGTTGAAAGAGACGGGAAAATTTATGGCCGTGGAAGCGAAGATAACGGGGCCTCTTTAATTTCAACCTTATACGCTATAAAAAGTATAATGGATTTAGGAATCAGACCAAAAAACAATATAGCTTTAGCTTTTGTTTCTGACGAAGAAACAGGTTCAGATTTTGGTATCAAATACTTATTACAAGAAGATGCTTTTGATGAAAATGATTGGTTTTATGTTCCCGATTCTGGTAGTTCGGATGGCAGTTTCATAGAGGTTGCAGAGAAATCTATAATGTGGCTAAAAATCACCACCTACGGTAAACAAGGTCACGCCTCTATGCCTAATTTGTCTACAAATGCACATCGAGCCGGTATGGATTTTGCTCTAGCTGCAGATAACTATGTCCGTATAAATTATAATTTGAAAGATGAACTATTTAACTATCCTTACTCATCTTTTGAACCTACAAAAAAGGTAAAAAACGTAGATAATATAAACACTATCCCTGGAACAGATATTATTTACTTTGATGGCAGAATACTTCCAAATTACGATGTAGACGAAATAATTACCGGCCTTCAAAACCTTTCAAAAGAGTATGAAAAAAAATGGAATGTAAAAATAAAAGTGGAAGGAGAACATCTTGAAGAAGCCAAAAAACCTACCTCCAAAGATCATCCCTCAGTGAGAATACTCAAAGATTGTTTGGAGGAATTAAGAGATATAAAAGTAAAAGTAGGTGGAATAGGTGGGGGAACGTGTGCGGCTATCGTAAGAGGAGCGGGATTTCCCGCTGTTGTTTGGGCTACGCTAGATGAAACTGCACATCAACCTAACGAGTACGTAAAAATAGATAATTTGATAAAAGATACACAAGTCTTTGCTTATCTCATGTCTAAATTGTGATTTCATTCTTTATTCTTTTGAATAATATTGGGGGCAAAGAAATGTATATAAAAATATGGCAAAACAAAGTCTTTGAAACTATAGATTATACAGAAACAATGGAAAAAGCATTAGAAAAATTACAAAATGACTCAGAATATTTAGTTGTAATTAGAAGAGATGGAACCCTCTATAATTTAATTTCTAGGGGAGATATAACCTCTCTCTATACTTATGAAATGGACAAAAAACTAATAGAAATCTTGGATCCTACGGACTCTTTCTTATTTGATACAGATTTAGTAGAAGACGCCTTAGTATTGATGTTAGAAAATAGACTGAGAATTCTACCGATAGTAGACAACGAAATGTATCCTGTTGGTGTTTTTGGTTTATTTGAAGTTTTAAAAGCCTTTAAGACTATATCAGCAATGGAAGAAAAAGGAACAAGAACTATTATATTAATACGGGATATTCCGGGCGAATTGAACAAAACTCTTGGAATATTTGCCAGTAGAAATATAAACGTTCTTTCCTTAATGACCGCAAAGATTTCAAAAGAAAAAAGAATGGTAAGTTTAAAACTAGGAATTAAAGATATTAATAAAATTTCTGATATTTTAGACGAGGAAAATATTGAATATGAAGGCATTTACGAAGAAGATTAGAGGGGAGGAATAAATATGAAAATTGCATATATATCCTATGAAGTTTCTCCATATGCTAAAGCTGGTGGGTTGGCTGATGTTGCTGGAGCTTTACCAAAATATATTAGAGATTTAGGAGAAAATATATACGTAATTATGCCCTTTCATAAGATTATAGAGAATAATACCGATACTTCCAATTTTGAACTAGTCAAAAGCAATTTAATTCCTGATTCCCATAATTATAAAAGTCCTTTTTCAGTTTATAAAAGCTTTTTACCAAATTCCAAAGTAACGGTTTATTTTATAAAATCAGAGGAACTTTTTGATTCAAAAAATATATATGAAGAAGAAAATATTTTCTTAAAGACCTCCTACTTTTGTGATGCTGCATTGAAAACAATAAAAGAATTGGAAAACGATACACTTGTAATTAATTTAAACGATTGGCATACATCTTTAATCTCTGTATATTTAAAAACCAATTACATTGAAGATAACGTATTAGGAAAGATATCTACTCTCTTATCAATACACAATATTGGTTATCAAGGATTATTTGACCCGAATGTTTTAAATTATGCGGGTTTACCAAATTATCTTTTTAACATGAACGCTTTAGAATACTATGGAAAAGTAAATGTCCTAAAAGGTGGAATCCTATTCAGTGATGTAATAAACACAGTCAGCCCTACTTATGCTAAAGAAATTCAGACTGAAGAATACGGATATGGAATGGATAAGATTTTAAAAGTTAAGTCTGATGATCTTTTCGGGATTTTAAACGGCATCGATTACTCTGTTTATGATCCCATAAACGACCCTCATATTTTTGCTCCTATTAAAAGTTATGAAGATAAATTAAAAAACAAAAGAAGTTTACAAAGATATTTGAATTTAAATATAAATGCCAACAAAACGATCGTTTCTTTCATTGGTAGACTTTTTGACCAAAAAGGCGTAGATTTAATTTCAAAAATAGTAGAATATTTTTTACTAGCTGATGTTCAATTTATTCTTTTAGGAACAGGTGAAAAAAATTATGAAGATTATTTCTCTTCTTTGATAAATATCTTCCCAAAAAAAGTTTCTATAAATATAACCTTCGATGTAGATCTAGCCCAAAAGATTTATGCAGGTTCTGATATATTTTTAATGCCTTCAAAGTATGAACCTTGTGGTTTAGGTCAAATGTATTCAATGAGATATGGAACTGTTCCTGTTGTAAGATACACAGGTGGTTTAAAAGACACAGTAACAGAATTCAACCCAAAAGATAAAATAGGAACAGGGTTTGGTTTCCATGAATATAATGAATCAGATTTATTATACTCCTTATTAAAAGCTGTTTATACTAATCAAAAAAGGAAAGAAGACTGGATAAACCTATTTGAAAACTGTATGAAAGCTGATTTTTCCTATGAAAAGACAGCAACAAAATATATAGAATTATACAAGATAGCTCTTTCCAAAAAACGAGGTTTTTAAAATGATGGAATTAAGAAAAGATCCCATAATCAAAAGATGGGTTATTATCTCTTCTGAACGTTCTAAAAGACCTATGGATTTTAAAAAAAGTCATGATGAAATAGAAACATCCTTCTGCCCTTTTGATTATGGGAACGAGTACAGTACTCCGGAAGAAATACTCGCTTTTAGAGAACCAAACACAACTCCTAATTCTCCTGGGTGGTGGGTTAGAGTTGTTCCAAATAAATTCCCAGCCTTGAGTACAAAAAATACCTTAAAAAAGCAAGGGTTAGGAATATATGATGAAATGTCTGGGTATGGTTTCCATGAAGTTATAATAGAAACACCAGAGCATAATACAAAATTTTCCCAAATGCCTATAGATCAAATAAAAGAAGTGATTTGGGCATATATAAAAAGATTTAAGGAAATCAGAAAAGACAAAAACATAAAATTCATTCAAATATTTAAAAACAAAGGTCAAGAAGCAGGAGCATCTTTATCACACCCTCATTCCCAACTAATAGCCACTCCCATAATTCCCGTAACTATAAAATCAGAAATAGAAGGTTCAAAATCATATTATGATTTTAGAGAAAGATGTGTTTATTGTGATATTATAAATCAAGAGCTAAAAGATAAACAAAGAGTCATATTTAAAACAGAAGAATTTGTTGCAATTGCTCCTTATGCTTCTAGATTCCCTTATGAAACATGGATATTACCCATTAAACATTCACACGATTTTGGAACATTAGAGAACCATGAAAATTTAGTTAAAGATCTTGCTAAAGCCTTATCAATGATAACAAAAAGATTCGACAAAAAATTGGATGATCCTCCATATAACCTTTTTATACACACTGCCCCCTTTATAAACGGCTTGGAAGTATTCTACCATTGGCATATAGAAATTTTACCACGTCTAACTCATGCTGCCGGATTCGAATGGGGTACAGGGTTTCACATAAACCATGTTTCACCAGAACAAGCTTGTGCAGATCTCATGGAAGAGAAGGACATACTTTAAGCTAGAGGGGAATAAAATGCTCAATTTAAAAGAAATGATTAATGAGTTTTCAGCAAAAAACGTTATTGAACTAATAAGAAAAATATCCTCTTTTCACAGAGCTAAGGGAAGTTTAGAATATTCACAAGCAGTAAAAGTAATCCGAAATTTTGTAAATGCATCTAATTTATTGCTTTTCCCAATGGATAAGACATATAACAGCTGGAAAAGTCCTTCTAGCTGGAATTTAAAAGGTGGCTATTTGAAATATCAAAATGGCAAATATATCGTTTCTGACCTGTCTTTATACCCAATTTCTGCAATGTTCTTATCTGATAAAACCAACGGAGTTGAAAAATTAAAAGTTTTTGATGTAGGAAGTGGGGAAAACGAAGAAGATTATAAAGATTTTGAAGAGGGTAACGCTGTTTTAGCTGAAGGCGATCCACGAATAATATATCATTACGCTGTAGAAAAGTTTGGAGCCCGATGTATATTAAATTATTATATGAGAAGTCAAGAAAAATCTATAGATAGAACACCAGAATTATTGTCAGACACTGTTAATTACACTTCTTTTCCAGATTTTAAGAAAAAATATGCGTATGGTTATGCCTTATCATACAATGAATTTCTAGAATTAAAAGAATCAATATCAAAAAAAGAAACATACATAGAAGCATTATTAGATTCTGACGAAGGAACAAACAACCTTGAAGTGATTGAAAAAACATTAGGTAAAAGTACAGATAAAGCTTCAATATTTCTAACTGCCCACTTATGCCATCCAAAACCAGGCGCCAATGACAATGCAAGTGGAGCCGCTCTTTTGACTGAAATAATGAGAGTATTAGAAAAATTTGAAGACAGTTTAGACAGGCAAATAACCGGATTATGGGTACCTGAAATGTTTGGAACAGCAGCTTATCTAACAAAAAAAATCCCATCAAATGCCTATGTTATCAACCTAGATATGGTAGGAGAAGACCAAACTAAAACAGGATCAACTTTAAATTTAACCCCTTCACCTTGGTCAATACCTTCATTTCTAGCAGAACTACTTTATATAAACTTAGAAAACCCTTTTTTCAGATTATCTTTTGGAAAATATGGGGGAGGTTCTGATCATTATATATTTTCAGATCCCAACTTAAATATTCCTGCAATTTCTTTAACCAATTGGCCCGATAGATACTACCATTCAAGTGATGATACAATAGACAAATGTTCAAAAAAAACTATAGAATGGATAGGAAAAGCCGTTCTGAAAACAATATACGATCTTTCCAACATGAAAAAAGAAGTTTCAGCCCAAGTAGAAGGTAAGATAATTAACAACCATTTTAAACTTATTGCAGGAAAAAATAGCTTAGTTTCAAATTATATAAATTACATAACCTATACAAAACTAAATCAACTATCAGAATATGATGAAGTAGAAAAAGAATTACTAGACTTTTTTAAAGAAAAAGTAGATTTTACCTTGATTCCCATTGAAAAAAGAAAAATAAGAAAAAACAAAGGTTCTATTTCGAACTCATGGCAAACAATCGAGGATGTTTTATGGTTTAGAACTCCTAAATACAAGGTCCCCAATTTAGATGACTTTTTTGATGAATTTTTAAACCTCTTTGAACTTGGTTTCTCAAAAGAAGATGCAATCAATATTGCTAAAACAGAGTTAGACATTAAAGAAGATATAAAAAACGAATTAGAATATTACCTAAAAAGATTAAAAGAAGAAAATTTGATAGAAAGCTCATTATTATAGAAAATGTGGCTAAAGGAGGAAAAATTTATGCTAAAAAAGAAAAAACTCACAGAAAAAACAACGTTATTCAGAAGCGGAACTCCTTTTAAAACAGGTGCTGTTATTAAAGATATCGATAGCAATGATTTTGAACTGGTTTCAAATGTTCTTTTTCTCAGACTAGAAGAAAAAAGTAACGAAATAAGTTTTATTTATGAGATGGCAAAAGATGATGTCGTATATGGACTTGGTGAAACCTTAGGAGCTCTTAACAAGCGAGGTAAAATCTATAGATTCTACAATACCGATGACCCTGAACATACACCTGAAAAGCAATCTTTATACGGCACTCATCCTTTTATGATATTAGATGGAGAAAAAACTTTTGGATTATTCATCGATTACCCTTCAGAAATAATCTTTGATATAAGTTTTACTCACAAAGACATTTTAAAAATCACGATTCCTTCAAAAGACTTTGATATGTACTTTTTTGATAGTGACGAAAAACTATCCATTATAAAAGAATATTTCAATTTGACAGGAAAACCTTACATACCTCCAAAATGGGCATTTGGTTTTCAACAATCCAAATGGAGTTACTTTAGCGAAAGAGAAGTAAGAGAAGTAGCCAATAAATACAGAGAATTAGGAATTCCTTTGGATGTAATATATACCGATATTGATTATATGGATAGTTATAAAGTTTTTACAATCAACAAAGAAACATTCCCAAACTACGAAGGAATGGTAAAGGATTTAAAAGAAAAGGGAATAAAGGTAATCCCCATTTTAGATCCTGGAGTAAAAATTGAAGAAGGTTACGAGGTATTCGAAGAAGGTAAGAAAAATGGTTATTTTTGTACTGATGAAGACGCTAACCCTTTTGTAGCAGCTGTTTGGCCTGGACTAACCCACTTTCCCGACTTTTTAAATTCGAAAGTTAGAAAGTGGTGGGGGCAAAAGTATAAAGTATTTACAGATATGGGAGTAAAAGGATTCTGGAACGATATGAACGAACCATCTATATTTTATACTCCCAAAAGTTTAGATAAACTTTTTGATTTACTCAAAGATTTAGAAAAAAATAAAGATGAGGCAGGGATCGAAGTATTCCTGGCAAAAGAGAATTTTGTTAATATTTCTAATAACAGAGAAGATTATAGAAGTTTTTATCACAAACTAGATGATGGAACGTTGATCAACCATGATTTGGTACATAATCTTTATGGTTTTAAAAACACACAGGCAACCGCAGAAGAAATGAAAGAATTATTACCTAACCAAAGAGTTCTACTCTTATCAAGAAGTAGCTATCCAGGATTGCATAGAATGGCCTCAATATGGATGGGGGACAACAAATCTTGGTGGGAACATATGCTTGTTAATATAAGAATGCTTCAATCATTAAATATGGTTGGATTTTTCTACACGGGAGCTGATATAGGTGGCTTTGGTGCTGATGCATCAGCCGAATTAGTTGTAAGATGGATGCAACTTGGTGCATTCACACCATTTTTTAGAAATCACACGGCACTAAACACAAGGCCCCAAGAACCATGGCAATTTGATGAGGAATCTTTAAAAATAATGAAAGACATAGTTAGGTTGAGATATGCATTTTTACCGTACACCTACTCTGAATATATGAACTCTGTTAAAGAATCTACTCCATTTGTAAAACCATTATCCTTTGTATTCGATGATGAAAGAGTAAAAGATATCGAAGATCAGTATATGTATGGCGAGTCTTTAATGGTTGCACCTGTGTATGAACAAAATAAAAAAGGTAGATTCGTACATTTGCCCGATGTTAAATGGCTAAACTGGAATGCTTCTAAATTTGAAGAGAGAAATATGAATGTTTATGAACCAGGTGATTACTATATAAAAGCAGACCTTGAACAAATTCCTCTATTCATAAAAGAAAACAATCTAATAGTCTTATCTGAACCAATGAACTACGTTGATGAAAAGGAAATCACTGAATTATGGGTAGTAGGATTAGTAACCGATCAAGCTATCTACAATTATTATGATGACGATGGAGAAACATATAACTTTGCCAAAGGAGAATTTGCTCAAATAAAAATAAACGTTGTAAAAGAAAATGGTGATTTCAAGATAGACGTCAAAAAAGAAGATCCTAAAAACTTACTAAAAATTAAAAAAATTAACTTTGAACTGTACGATAGCGACGGAAGTGCAGTTAGAAAAGATAAGATAATTTAAAAAAGCCGGTATTTTTTTTTTGATATGATACCTCCAAAGTAGACACGTAATTAATAAAAATTATAAAACTACTTTGGAGGTATAATTATTATGTCGGCCTCACTCTTTAATTCCCCTTTTTGAAGAGTTAATATAATAGAATTCCCCTCTTGAGAGGGGTGGATGCGATGTTCTTTGTCGCAGCCGGGGTGTGGTCACAGACGGGGTAGTTGCTTTTGATTTACCTTCACAGAAGCAGAATTAGCTTAAATTCCCCTCTTGAGAGGGGTGTCAGACTGAAAGTCTGACAGGGTGTGGTACATATAATTNNNTAAAAGCTAAATTAAAGAGTGACTACCCCGTCTGCAGT
>NZ_AUPM01000038.1 GCF_003265365.1 Petrotoga sp. 9PW.55.5.1
CATACTTATTTTTATTTTACTACTCCCCCTACTTTATCCAAATCCAACAGGGGCTAATTTTGCGGGGAATTAAAACCAAAAACCTCTCAAGAGAGGAATTAAAGAGTGAGACCGTAACATAATAATTATACCTCCAAAGTAGTTTTGTAATTTTTATTAATTACGCGTCTAATTTGGAGGTATCATATCATAATACCGCAGCTTTTTTTATTGATAATTTAATACTCAAAGCTATAAAATTTTAATACAATTGGCTTGTTTTTTAACATAAAAATCCTTTTATTTTGGTAATATATTAATACGGATAACGAATCATTTTTAACAATAGAAGGTGACTAAAATAAAAACAAAGATTTCAGGAAAAGTTGATGTTTTGAAAATACCAATATGGAAAGCACTTTTCACTCTTGCATGGCCGATTGTATTGATAAATATGATGCAGGCAATTTACAACATAACTGACGCTTTTTTCTTAGGAAAGTTGGGTGCGTTGGAACTATCCGTTCCCACGGTAGTTTGGCCATTAATATTCGTTTTCATTTCTTTTAGCGCTGGATTTTCTTACGCAGGAACATCCATGGTAGCACAATATACGGGTTACGGGAACCAAAGAAAGGCTGAAAAATCCGCTTCACAAACTATTATAGTGATGGCATTAGTTTCTTTTTCAATTATGGCCGTTATAATGATTTTTAATAAACCAATCTTGGGGCTATTAGAATTAAATTCAGAATTACTTGAACTCAGTCAAATATATTTGAAAATTATATCTTTGAGTTTACCTTTTAGTTTTTTAATGCAAACCATTGCAGGAATTTTCAGAGGATGGGGTAATTCTCTAATTGCTTTAAAATTTAATGGAATAGCCATTCTTTTAAATGTGGTTCTTGATCCTATCTTTATTTTTCAATTTGAACTCGGAGTTTTTGGAGCAGCATTGGCTACTTTGTTAGCTCAAGCAATTATGTCGATAGCTTTTTTAGTACTATTATTTAAGGGTAGTGAAGGTTTTAAAATACATATCAAAGATTTTACTCCGGATATTAAGATAATAAAAAAGGTGTTATCTATAGGATTGCCTTCATCAATCGGAGAATCTTTTACTGCAATAGGATTCGCTATAATAATGGGAGTTATAGCCCAATTTGGACCTGTTGTAATTAGTGGTTATGGTATTGGAAATAGAATGAACAATTTAATCACTATGTTTGCTATGGGTATTTCTTTGGCAACTGCAACCATGGCAGGTCAATACGTTGGGGCAAAAAAACCTGAAAAAGCCGATGAAACAGTGAAAAAAGCTTCAATTGCAACTCTGCTGATTGTAGGCACAGCTTCTACTTTTATGTTTTTATTTGGCCACAACATAACACAATTTTTCATAAACGACCCAGATGTGATTAAAGTAGGAGAGGAGTTCTTTAGATATGTATCTTTTTCTCTTCCCTTTTTCTCACTCGTTTCAATTTTTTTAGGCGCCTTAAGAGGAACGGGCCATACTACACAATCTACTATTATAGATATGATAAGGTTATGGGGGATAAGAGTTCCGTTGGTGTTTTTCTTGGCAGAAACCCACGGCTATATAGGAGTTTTTATAGCCATGATAATAAGCAATTTCTCGGCTGTTTTACTTGCTATGGGCTTTTTAGTCTTTGGAAATTGGAAGAAGCCTGTTATAGAAGAAGCAGCTCCTAATAAAGCATAGTAAAAGAAGTTAAGGGAGGCATAAAGAATGAAGAACTTCCAAGAACTTTTAAAAAAGGCTAAATCTTCAACCAGAAAAAATGTCGTTTTAGTTGGAGCAGAAGATTTAGAAGCTCTAAAGGCAATTTCCATGGCTTATGAAGAAGGTTTTGTAAATCCAGTTTTAGTTGGCAATAAAGAAACAATAGCAAAAAATCTTGAAAGTATAGAACAAGATTTTGATATCATAGAAGCCGAAGACCCCAAAGAAGCTGCAGAAAAAGGAGTAAGACTAGTTTCAAGCGGCGCCGCAGATCTTTTGATGAAAGGAAAAATAAAAACCTCTGAACTTTTAAAAGCGGTTTTAAACAAAGAATGGGGATTAAGAACAGGAAGTTTGCTCTCTCACGTAGCTGCTATTGAAACACCATATTTAGAAAGGTTACTGCTAGTAAGTGATGGCGGAATGATAATTAACCCTGATTTAACCCAGAAAATTGATATTATAAATAATGCTGTTAAGGTTGCCAAAAACCTTGAAATAGACATCCCAAAAGTTGCTATTTTAGCTGCTGTTGAAGTTGTAAACCCCGATATGCCAGAAACAATAGACGCTTCGATTCTATCTCAAATGAACAAAAGAGGCCAAATAAAAGATTGCATAATAGATGGGCCTTTGGCTTTAGATAATGCTATTAGTGAAGAAGCAGCTAAAATCAAAAATATAAAAAGCGATGTCGCAGGTAAAGCGGATATATTAATAGTTCCTGATATTCATTCAGGAAATATATTGGGAAAATCAGCTGTGTATATCTCGGGTGGGAATGTAGCCGGTATGATTGTTGGAGCTAAAGCTCCAGTTGTTGTGGTTTCTAGATCGGATAACTCGCAATCCAAACTAGTGGCTCTTGCACTCGGAGTTCTAAACGCTTGAAGAAATGAATAGGTAAAAACCAAACTAAGAAGTATTAAATCACATAAAAAAATACAGAGAAAAAATGGCAGATACTTCCTGCTAATACAATTAAATGCCATATCGCATGATGATAAGGAATTTTACGCCAGATGTAGAAAATTGTTCCCAATGTGTATAAAACTCCACCTATTACCAACCAAAAAAGACCCCAAAAATCTAAATTTTCTACTAAAGGCCCCATTGCAAAAACAACTAGCCATCCCATGGCTATATATAGGAGTGTTGAAAGTATCATAAATTTTTTAACAAAGAAGATCTTAAACAAAATTCCTATAGCCGCCAAAATCCATACAACAGAAAATAAAATCCATCCTAAACGTCCATTCAATGTAATAAGGGCAAAAGGGGTATAAGTTCCTGCTATTAGAATATAGATTGCTGAATGATCAAAGATTTCAAAAAGTTCTTTAACCTTTTTGTTCTGGAAACTATGATAAAGTGTAGAAGCCGAATAAAGAATTATCAAAGAAGAACCATAAATAATAGAGCTAAAAATGCTCCAAGGTTGTTTGTTGATAGCTGAAAAAACCACCAACAAGACTAATGCAACTATACTCAGTAATGCCCCTATACCATGAATTACAGCGTTGGCTATTTCCTCTCTTATAGAAAATTTTTCTACATTCTCTAAATCTTTCAAATCATGATTCCCCTTTCAAGTTTAAGAATTCTTCTTTTAAAATATCCATAAATAAGATATCGAATCTTTCATTTTTGAAAAACTTAGCTTTTCTTCTCACTCCTATTTCTTTGAAACCAGCTTTTTTATATGATTTTATAGCTCTTTTATTATAACTAAAAACTTCAAGCATTATATTTTGAAGATTTAAAAATCTAAAACCATAATTTAATAGCAATTTTATAGCTTCCGTGCCATAGCCTTTAGACAAATATTCTTTATCTCCTATGAATATCCCTAATGTAGCAGTTTGATTTATACTATCAACATTATGCAAACCACAGTTACCTATAAGCTTGTTTTCTTTTAAATCTACTATAGCGAAAACTGTATCGTTGCTTTTAGCCATCTTCTCTAATATGTCTTTTTCTTTATATAATGAGATAATACTAGGTTGTACTTGAAGGTTTTCATATATTTCAGGGTCATTTAACCATTCAGTATATTCTTCAAAGTCTTCTGGATTTACAGGTGATAAATAACATTTTTCTCCAACTATTTTCCGAAAATATTTGCTCAAATTATTTTCCCTTCTTTCTTCTAACTTATATGCATTATATCATATGTTAATGAAAAATTCCTGTATACAAAAGAAAAGTTGCTATGATTCTATAATTACAAATTATACTCAAAATGAGCACAATTTAGAAACTTAATCAATTAAATTTCTTAAATTTTTTCGTTTTCAAATAGCTTTTATTTCTTTCTTTTCTTCTTGCGTATCCGTCCTTTCATAAACAAAATTTTTTGTAACTTTTCCATCTTTGATTTCTACTATTCTACCAGCATACCTTTCTACAATTTTCATGTTATGTGTAACCATGATTATTGTTAATCCCAATTCTTTGTTTATCTTCATGGTAAGTTCCATTACCTTTTTCACATTTTTTGGATCAAGTGCTGCAGTATGTTCGTCTAATAGTAAAAGATCAGGTTTTGTTATTGAAGCAAGTACCATTGCAAGTGCCTGCTTTTGTCCTCCTGAAAATTCCTTTACTTTTGTTCTTAATCTGTCTTCTAGCCCCATATTCAAAGATTTTAAAAGTTCAAGTCCCTTGTATTTACCAAAAGAGAAGAACCTATTGCCTTTTTTTGAGCCTAAGATAAGATTTTCTTCTAAAGTGAGATCAGGGAATACACCTCTATCAGGCTCTTGATAAACTATTCCTACATTTCTAAAAAGCTTATACGGTTTTGTCCGCTTAATAATTCTATCATTTAAAATGAATTCTCCTTGTTCTAATACTACTTCACCTGTGAGTACTTTGAAAAGTGTTGTTTTCCCCGCACCATTTGGACCTATTATAGTGACGAATTCTCCTTTTTTAATAGATAGATCAAAATTATTTAAAGCAATTTTCTCATTCACTTGATTTCTATTGTATACTACTCTGATGTTTTTAAGCTCAACCATTTTTTAAATTCCACCCTCCTTAATCCGATTACAATTATTATGAATAAAGCGGTTATTAATTTCATATCACTGGATTGAAATCCTATTGTATAACCATATCTCATAGCCAAGGCAAGTAAAAATTGATATACAACAGCTCCGATTATGGGACAAAGCATATTGTAAAAGAGATTTAATTTACCAAATATTATTTCTCCCAATATCACTGCTGCTAATGAAGTAACTACTATACCCTGTCCCATATTTACATCCGAAAATCCACCATACATAGAAAATAAAGCCCCAGATAATCCAGCAAAGAAGTTCCCTAAAAACAATCCTACTATACTCATAATTTCAGGATTCATTCCCAAGTTTTTAATTCCAAGTTTGTTACCTCCATACCCTCTTAGAGCTATTCCAAATTCTGTTCTTAAAAAAATAATTGTTAAAACAGTTGAAATTATAACTACTAACGTTATTAAAAGAGTGGAGTTATATCCTGAATTTTGTCTAAATGGAGACAAAGTTTCCTTTGATTCTTCTATAGTAATATAATCCTGTGTTTCTCTGTTTGAACTCATTCCTAAAAGATCGTCTAACTTTGTTCTTTCTGTATACTGTGCTTCCTGTTGTGCTTTTACTTCTTTAGGTACAGAGATATTTGGACCATTCATTACCCTAATGTTTATTGAATAAAGCATAGTCATTACTAAGATGCTAGCTAATAATGAATTAACCTTTAGTTTGTTGTGAATTATGGCAGTTATTATCCCAAAAAAGCCTGCCATTAATCCTCCCAGAATCATACACAATAACCATGGCATTCCAGCATACATAAAGGCGACGGTTACTGCTCCCCCTAAAACATATGACCCATCTGGAGTTAAATCTGGAAGATCTATTACCCTGAAACTTATAAATACTCCCATAGCCGCTAAGGACGCAATTAAACCTTGTTCTAATATACCTATTAAATCCATTTTTTCCTCCTAATATATCTTAAAACTCCTAGTTTACACCTACAACCTCATCTGCTATTTCTATAAATTGTTGTGGAATAGTTACGTTTAGCTTTTTGGCTCTGTCTAAGTTAATGTAAAAGGTGAGTGAATCAGCACTTAACACTCGAGATTCAATTTCTGATGGTTTTTTGCCGTTTATAAGATCGTATACAATCTTCCCTGTTTCAATTCCTACTTGATAATAATCAAATCCGAATCCCAAAACAGAAGTATTTCTTGCTATATCTATATCTCCAGCCACAACTGGAATATTTAATTTTTCGAATACTTGACCTAAAATTTCAGCAGATGAAGCAACAAGATTATCTGTGTATAAGTATCCAACATCTATTCTATTTGCATTAGCATTTAAAGATGTAACAAGTTCGCTGGCGTTTGTTCCTGTGATTTCTATCACATTAAATCCCAACTGGGAACCAAATTTTTTAGTTTGATCGGCAAGAAATACAGAGTTTGCTTCTCCAGGATTGTAAAGTATAGCTAAATTTTTAGCATTTGGAAATATTGATCTCATAAGATTAACATGTGTTTCTACAGGTACCATATCGCTTATTCCAACAACATTTCCTGGATTTTTCCCGAATTTTGGAATTAGACCGGCGCTTATTGGATCGGTAACTGCACTAAAAACAACAGGTTTATCTTTTATTTCTGTGGCAGCTGCTTGTGCCGAAGGAGTTGCTATAGCTACTATAATATCAACATCGTTTTTAAACTTATTCGCAATCGCTATTGCGTTTTGAAAGGCGCCTTGAGCACTTTGATGCTCGAATTCAAAATCAACATTCTTTTCTTCTAGATAATCGAGTACACCTTGATAAATCCTATTTAAAGCAGGATGGTCAACGATTTGAGTAATTCCAATCTTAACAGAAAAAGATAATGTTACCAACAATATAACGCTCAATGTTAATGCTAACTTTTTCATACCTTTACACCTCCGAAAGTTTTTTGACGTATAAAAAAAGGGTGTCTACTTTTTCGTAGACACCCGATTTTTTACCTTTCAACCTTTTTTTGAAAAACAGGCATTGAATAGGCACCAAATCAGGTGTCTTTCCAATACCAAAAGTAAAAGTGATTATAATTATTATCTAAATTAGAATAAGGAATTAAACATGAATTTTTTTTCATAGTAACCCTCTCTTAATTCAAAATTAATTTTTGAGATTATACCATTAAAAAAGAAGATTTGTCAAGAGAAAAATAAAATATTTACAAAAGATTTGAAAAAATTCTAGAAAAAGCTTCTATGAATTTAACTGAGAAAGGCATTGTATTGAAGTAGTGGCTTGATATAAGATCACTGATTTTTAAATCATTCCAAAATATCTCTTCTATCCGCTGTGTAACTTTTTTATCGTATATTAAAAGGTTAGATTCATAATTTAACTCAAAACTTCTGATATCAATGTTTGCTGTACCCACTGTAGAAATCAAACCATCAACAGAAATAAATTTTGAGTGTATAAACCTGTCTTTTTTATAAAAATATACTTCAACCCCATATTTTATAAGTTCTTCTAAGTAAGTTCTAGAAGCAAAATACACTAAAAAGTGATCCATCTTCCCTGGAAATAATATCTTCACATCAACACCTGAAAGGGCAGCGGTTTTTATAGCGGAAACTATACTATCGTTTGGTATGAAGTATGGGGTAGTTATATATATGTGATCTTTTGCAATGTTAATCATTTTAAGAACCATCTGCATTATTGAAGGCATTTCAGATTCTGGACCACTTAATGCTATTTGTATCAGTGAATTTCCAACTGCTTCTTGTTTTGTATAGTACTTTTTTGTATCTATTTTTTCCTCTTTTTTTTCTGCTTTTATTATTTTTTTGTAATCCTCTAAGAAGACCTTCTGTAATCCAGTAACTGCTTCTCCTTTAATTTTTAAATGTAGGTCTCTCCAATATCCCATTTTGCTTTTTCCAATATACTCATCTCCTATGTTTATTCCTCCAATAAAAGCAACATTTCCATCTATAACAGCGATTTTTCTATGATTTCTATAATTAACTTGAGTATTCATAAATTTTAGCAAAGGAGATAAAAAATAACTGTAGAAAGCAACTTCTATACCTGCATTTTCTAAATCTTTTATATAACTTTTTTTAAGTCGCCCCGATCCTATTTTATCCATAACAAATTTAATTTCCACACCTTCATTTGCTTTTTTAATCAACAAATCTTTCAGTTTTTCTCCTGTTTCATCATCTTTAACTATATAATACTCTAAGTTTATAGTTTTTTTGGCACTTTCAATTTCCCTAAAAAAATCTTCAAACTTTTCTTTCCCGTTTTTAAAGATTTCAATTTTATTCCCAATAAATAATGGGGATTTAGAATTTCTTTTCAATAGGGTAATAAGTTGAATATATTCTGTTCCAACTTCTCCTAGAGTATCTATTAAACTCTTTCTTTCATTTTCAGAAAGAGTTGGTTTTGAATCAAGATAAAGGTCACTTGTTAATTTTTTCCGTTTCCAATTCCTTCCAAAAAAAAGATATACTCCAAATCCTATAAGAGGAAATACAGCGAAAATTAAAAGCCAGCTTATGGTTTTCTCTGGCCTTTTTCTTTCCAAAATTACTACAGTTGTTGCAATTACGGCATATATTAATACAAATAATGTCCAAAAACCAAACTCAAATATAACAGCAAAAGCCATTTATATTCCCTCGCCCTTCTTAATTAATTCCCAAAAAGAGTAAATCTCCTCGTGAATTTCTTCTATGGTTTTTAAGTTTTTATTATTTTTCATACAATTAATTATTTTCCAATTGAATTTTTTAGCGATATATTTGGCATTTTGGTAAGTTTTATTAATGTAATTAATATCTTTCTCATGAATATCTTTTCCCTTAAGATCTATTATTTTTTCTTTTCTTTTTTTCAATAAATTAATGCTTACTTGTGGGGGAATATCCAAAAAAATAACATGTTTTGGCTCTGGTAACTCAAATTTCTTAAATTCTAAATCCCATAACCATTCTAAAAATTCGTCTCTTTCTTTAACTTTCTCAAATTTTGAAGATTGATATATCATATTAGAAGTAGAATACCGGTCTGCAATTATTATTCCTCCTGTTTCATAAAAACTTTTTAATTCTTTTTGATATGTTGCAAACCTATCCACAGCGAAAAAAGTAGATGAAGCATAAGGATTTACTTGTTCAGGATTTTCTCCAAATTCTCCTTTTAAATACATTTTAATAAGAGCAGAAGACTCGCTTTTATAGTTTGGAAACTCTGCTTTAATAGCATTTACATGCGCATTTCGTAATCTGGCGCATAACTTTTCAGCTTGTGTAGCTTTTCCACTTGCATCTGTGCCTGATTCTATAACAATTAGCATCCCTTTTTTCATTAATAATCTCCTTTAAAATTTGAATATTATTCCAACTACTGCAGCTAAACCAAGATATACTACTGGGTGTTTTTTAAATCTTTTCATAAGATAAATTATTACAAGAAACAACAAAATTCCTTTTAAATTAAAAAAATCTGACAAATTTTGAGTATTATAAAAGATTTCTAAATTGAAAAGAGCTACCTTTGCTACTTCATATCCTGCCGCAGCTATCAATCCTATTACTGCTGGCCTTAATGCATAAAATCCGTTTTGAACTAAAGGTTTTTCGTTAAATCTTGAAAAATAATGAGCTATCAAACTAATTATTATTATAGATGGTGTAACTATTCCCAGTACAGCTATTATACCACCAAATATTCCGCCAGCTCTAAAACCTACAAACGTAGCTGTGTTTATTCCTATAGGACCTGGAGTAGATTCTGAGATCGCTATAAAATCTGCTAAATCCTGAGCTGTTAACCATGGATATTTGTAGGAGAGTTCTTGTAAAAATGGTATGGTTGCTAATCCGCCACCTATTGAAAAAAGCCCAATTTTAAAAAACTCAAAATACAATAATAGGTAAATCATCTATTTTCAGCTTCTTTTTTATTTTGAAGGATAATACCTGTTAAAAAAGATATTACTACAACTACGATGGGTGAAACCTTTAAAAAAGCTGCAACCAAAAAAGATATTAGAAAGATTATTATACCTATATTATCTTTTATAGACTTTTTCCACATATTTATTATCGCGTTCAATATTAAAGCAACAACAGCGACTCTTAATCCGCCGAAGGCATGTTGAACTATTTCGTATTCTTGAAATCTTTGAAAGAAAATAGCTATTAAGGTTATTATTACTATAGAAGGAAAAACCATTCCCAAGGTGGCAAAGATACCTCCAGAAATTCCCCTTAACTTATAACCAACAAAAGTGGAAGTGTTTATGGCAATTATTCCTGGAGTACTTTGTCCAATAGCATAATAATCTATAACTTCTTCGTCTGTCGCCCATTTATGTTTTTTTACAACTTCTTCTTGAATCATAGGCAACATAGCGTAACCTCCCCCAAAGGTCAAACTACCAATCTTGGCAAAAGTTATAAATATTTCCCATAATTCTTTCATATGTCTTTGAATCTCCTTTTCATTGAAAAAGACTTATGTACAGCACACACTATACATAGGTCTTTTTTAAATAATTATGATTTATTGACATTAGATTTTTCTTAGATTTTCTAATACAACTTTCGTGGCTCTACAATCATCTTCATTGTATCTGAAAATCTTATTTAATGATTCTTGATTCCCTTTTAAATAAGAAGAGTATTCAAGGATAACGGTGAATCCATTTAATTCTGTTTGCCAGGAGAAACCAAAATATTTACTTATATCTTTTAAAGAATAAGAAACAACAGGCAAACTGTAATTCTTTCTTATGATTTCATATAGATCACAAGATTTTAAAACAATCTTGTTTATTTTTCCTTTCAACTTTGGATACATGAAAGAAAGTTTTCTAAGAGCTGTTATATCATTTTGATCGTAATGCAATAACAATTTGTCCTTATTATAAAGATAATCAACCATCTTTTCAACTTCTTTTATCCCGTTTTTACCAAGGAAAAAAGGAATATACCTATCTTCATCTAAAAAACCAAACAAAAAATCTTTATTCTTATACGTTTCCACATCAAATACAATATAATCACTCGGAAGATCGGCCCTATTAATGGCATATGATTTATTTTCAACTAGTGATTTTAAGTTATAAAGAGGTTTTTTGAATTCTTTTCCAAATTTTTCAATCTGATCAGTTTTTATAATATTTATAGGATCAAGATTCATCTTTTTTAATTCTTCAACCATATTTTTACTAAAATTTGGAACAACCGAATAGTCTCCACCTTTTAGAAACTGAATATGACAATCGTTTTTTAACTTGCAAAACTTACAGTGCGGCCCATGTTTTTTCTTTTCTGGCGAAAGATTATTAAACTCTTTTTTTATCCATTTCTCTTTTAAAAGAATTTCTGTAATACTTATTTCTTCACTGCCATTGGGAGTTTCTAAAACAATTCTTTTTAGATTAGTTCCCTTTTCTTCAAAATATTTGTATACAGCATATATATGTAGCCAATAAGATTTTTTAAATCTTTGACCCATTCTAAAAATTTTTACTACACCCTTATCAATACTTTCGTAATTAGCCTGAACTTTTAATCCATTGATGTTCGTTTCAAAAGAAATTCCTTCTCTTTTATAAGTAGGTATAAAGTAGGTGCAATGTTTAAAATTCTCATAATAAAGTAAATCCATTTACCAAAAACGCCTCATTTCCAACATTTATCCTTTATATAACTTTTCTATGTCTCCAATTTCATAAAATAATTTTGATAGGACTTTCAAGAAACTAAGCCTATTGTTCCTTATAGACTCGTCTTCTGACATCACAAAGACATTATCAAAATATCTATCAATATCTTCTTTAAGAGAGATCAAAGCATCTATAGCTCCATCGTAATCCAATTTTTTCAAATGATACTCAAATTGGGTTTTTACTTCTAAATACCTTTGAAATAATGACTTTTCTGCATCTTCTACAAACAATCTTCCATAGTATTTATCACTATTATGATTTTTAGAAATATTGTTAACCCTTTGAAATGCAATTATAAAATTCTGAAATTCTTCTTTTTTGAAATATTTGTCTAAGCTTTTAGCAGCCAAATAAGCCCTTAAAGGCTTAAATGAATTAATTAAAACGGAATTTGTTGATTCTTTAATTATATTCTCTTTTTCTAGAATTGTTTCTAATCTGTTGGCAATAAAATCTCTTAACTTATTATCTTCAAGTGAAATTGAGATATTATTTTTCCCACTTTCATTATAAATTTCTTGTGACAATCTAAAAAGATATTCAAGATCTAAATCCCATTCAAAAGAAAGTAATATCCTCAAAATCCCAAAAACTTTCCTTCTCAAAGCAAAAGGATCTTTGGATCCCGATGGAACTTTACCAATACCAAAATAACCTACAATATCATCGATCTTATCCGCTAAAGATACTATATTTGCAATTAAGTTAGTTGATATTTCATCATTTTCAGAAAGTGGTTTGTAATGCTCTTGTGCAGTTAAATAAATATCTTCTTCTTCGCCTTTATGTTTCAAATAAATTCTTCCCATAACTCCTTGTAATTCGGGAAACTCATAAACAACCTTTGAAGGTATATCTATTTTACACAAAATTCCAGCTCTTTTAACTAATTCCAAATCTTTTATTCCAAGCTTCTCTGCAATTTTTATAGATAATTTTGAAATTCTTTCACACTTTTCTTTATAACTTCCAAGCCCTTCTTGATACATAATATCTTTGAGTTGCTCGAGTCGACTTTCTATATCTACTTTTAAGTCATCTTCATAATAAAAAGCGGCGTCATCTAACCTAGCGTTTATAACTCTGCTATAACCGTTGATTACATTTTTTTCACGGTCTAAACCATCTTGAAAGGCTATATATTTATTTGTTATAATACCGTCTTTCATAGCAACGAAACTTCTCTGATGATGTTTTACCGTGGCAACTACAATTTCTTGTGGTAAAGATAAGTACTTTCCTTCAAAAGTTCCAACGATTCCTTGTGGAAATTCCACCATCTTCGCTATCTCTTCAACTAAATCTTTATGTTCTTCTATAGAAACCTCTATATCGTTTTTTTCTTGCAATTCTTTTATTTCTCTTTCTATCAATTCTATTCTTTCTTCATATGAAGGTATAACATAATTTCTTTTTAAATTATCAAAAAAAGTTTCAGGAGTATGAACTAATATCTCCTCTCCAAAAAAACGATGACCATAACTCTTTTTTGAAGCCATTTTTCCGAACAATTCCAAATCTATGATTTCATTGTTATATATAGCCATTAACCAATGAACTGGCCTCACAAATGAATATTTCCCTGTACCCCATTTCATACTTTTTTTGAAGGTCATTTTGTTTATTATTTCTGATATGATCTTTTTCAATATGATTTTCGTTGGTTCGCCTTTTCTTATTAATTCTATATATGCATACTCACAATTATTAAACCATTTGAATTGAACTTCTTCTACTTTTACTCCTGAACTCTTCGCAAAACCTTCAAGTGCTTTTGTGGGTTTTTCGTTTTTATCAAAACAAATATTTTTTGGAGGACCTTTTCTTTCATCTTTTTTATCAGGTTGTTTATCAGGTAATCCTACAATATAAGCACCAAATCTTCTGGGAGTTATAAATATTCTTAAAGATAAAAAAGTAATCCCATTCATTTCAAAAGAATTTTTCAATCCTTCTTCTAGTTGAGTTCTTATACTGTCAAATTCAGTAGGAGGTAAGTCTTCAACGCCTAATTCAAAAATTACTTTATTCAACGTCGATTACCTCCTCTTCCAGACTCTCTATATATAATTTTGCACAGCTCTTGGCCATATTTCTTATATCTAAAATATATTGGTGCCTTTCATTAACTCCTATAGCATTTCTTGCATCTAATAAATTGAAAACATGCGCAGATTTTGCTAAATAATCGTACCCAGGAAGATACAATCCTTTTGTTATAAGAGATTGAAACTCTCTTTTGTAAGTATAATATAGATTTTTAAGCATTTCAGTATCTGCTATCTCAAAATTATAAATAGAGAACTGTCTTTCATTCTCTTTATATATTTCTTTGTATTTTACATTTTTATTCCACATAGTTTCATAAACGTTATCTACCCCTTGGAGATACATAGCTATCCTTTCGATACCGTATGTTAGTTCAACAGGTATAAAAGTTAATGGCACCCCGCCCATTTGTTGAAAATAGGTAAACTGGGTAATCTCCATCCCATCAAGCCACACTTCCCAACCTACGCCCCAAGCACCTAAAGTCGGTGATTCCCAATTATCTTCGACAAATCTAATATCATGTTCTTTAGGAGAAATTCCTAAAGATTTTAAAGAATTTATATAGATGTTTTGAATATTTTCAGGAGATGGTTTAATTACTACTTGGTACTGATAAAATCTTTGCATTCGGTTAGGATTTTCACCATACCTACCATCTGTTGGCCTTCTGCAAGGCTGTGCATAAGCTACTTTCCACTCATTTTCTCCAAAGGACCTAAAAAAAGTGGCGGGACTGTACGTCCCTGCCCCCATTTCTAAATCATACGGTTGATCTATGACACATCCAAAATCAGACCAAAATTTTTCTAAATTTATAATCACTTCTTGAATGTACAAAAGTTATTCCTCCATTTCTTAACTATAATAACAAATTGTGAACCTTTATTCAACAGAGATTAGTAAAGGATAATGCCTTTGCCCACCTTCGTGTATCTCAATTTCTATATCTGCAAATTTTTGTGTTAAATTTTTTACTAATTGATCGATTTTTTCTTTCTTTGCTCCTTCTCCGTATATAATTGTAACCATCTGATATCCTTTTTTAATAAGTTCTTCCAAACCTTTTTCGACTTCTTTGTAGATGTTTTTACTATGAGATTTTAACTCCTTCCCAATAAATAATAGATACTCGCCTTTTTTTATTTTTTCACCATTTACAACAGAATCTCTTACAGCATAAGTTACTTCGATAGGAACAACTGACCTAATATATTCCGTCATGGATTCAGTTAATTCTTCACTATCCATACTATCATTAAATCCTAACATTGCACTTATCCCTTCTTGAATATGTTTTGTAGGTAAAACTAAAACTTCTTTATCTGTTAATTCTTTTGCCTTTTCTGCTGCCACAATAATATTAGGATTGTTGGGCAGCACGATAGCCTTTTTTTGGGATAATTTATTAATAGCATTAGAAATATCCTTTACACTGGGGTTAGTTGTCTGTCCTCCAAAAATAATCTCGTCTACTCCCAAACTTTTAAAAATATTAGATATTCCTTTCCCTGGAGAAATAGCAACTATACCCCATTTTTTATTGTTTTTATTATTGAGATTAGATACTTTAGCTTGTTGAATATCGTTAGATTTTTTTTCTTTTTGCCCCTCAATAACATGCTCATGCTGAGCTTTCATATTATCAATTTTTGTCTTAATTAGTTCTCCGTATTCCAAAAATTTTTCAAAGACCAAACCTGGATGATTTGTATGAACGTGTAATTTCAATATTTCTTCTTGATTAACCAAAACAATAGAATCTCCAATACTTTCCAAAAAACCTTTTAGTTCTTCTAAAATTCTCTTTTGAACTGGTCTCTTATTAAATTTTACAATCGCCTCTGTACAATACTGAAAAGTTAACTCCTCATAAGCTATTTCTGCTATCTCTTCAGGAGAAGCTTCTTCTAATCTTTCTATTTCTATTTCTATATCTCCATGAATTGCATCATTTATACCTTTAATAATGTAGGCAAAGCCTTTCGCACCCGCATCAACAACATTAGAATCACGTAATTTTTTTAAATATTTAGGTGTTTCATTTACTATTTCAAATGAGTATTTAGTCATTGTTTCAAAAAAAAGGAGAAAATCTTTTTCATCTTTCATGGTCTCTTCCATCTGTTCCGATAATCTTCTTATAAGAGTAAGCATAGTTCCTTCAACAGGTTTCATAACTGCTTTATAAGCCAGTTCCCTTGCATTTTGAAGAGCTTTTAAAAAATCTTGAGTGTTAATCCTTTTCTTTTTTTCTAAAACCTCCGTCATACCTCTAAATATTTGTGAAAGAATAACTCCAGAATTACCTCTGGCACCTAATAAAAGACCTCTTCTTAATGCTTCCATCATAGATTTCATATCATCTTTATCTTCTACTTCATCCATACTTTTGCATGCCTCGAGCATACCTGCTAACATATTTGTTCCAGTATCTCCATCGGGAACCGGAAAAACATTTAACGCATTTATTTCATCTCTGTTCTTAGATAATTCTTCCGTACCTTTTTTTAGCGCTATATACAAATCTTTAGCATACAAAAATCTCTGCATTGAATTACACCTTCTCTCAATATTTCAATCCAGATATGCTCACATTCACTTTAATATTGTTGAAATTTAACATGGATTTTACTCTATGATGAACATTTTCTTGTATATTTTGAGCAACTTTTTTTATAGGTAAACCGTATTCAAGCACAAGGTAAAGCTCAACAGTAACACTTTCTTCATCTTCTAAAATATTAATTCCTCTGTCTTCACTTTTTGACCACAGACTCGATATTCTATCAAAAAAACCTTGCTTCCCAGTGATTTCAACGGCTCCATAAGATTCAATAACCGCTTTATAAACTAATTCTTTGATTACTTCGCTTTTAACATCAATGGTTCCAAATTCCGTTTCCATTAACATGAGGTTCACCTCCATTATTTAATGTTTTTTACTGAAGTTAAAATTGCAGACATATACCCAACAACACTTTCAAAATCTCCGCTTCTTTCGCCGCTAGTAACATGCTCAATTATTTCTATATCATTAAATCCCATGTATAGCAAAGTTGAGATAGGTCCATAACCACACATAGTTATTTTGTATGTTTTAATTGTATCATAAATACCTTCTATATCCATATTTTTTATTTTTTCTATAACTTTTTGGTCTTTTTTTAAAGTGGTTTCGTGACTTTCATAATGATTCATATCAGATGAGGCGACTATTAAATCACCATCTGAAATTATCTCTCTTAAAACTTGCCCGATTTTTTTTGCGGCAGAATTCGATTGATCCATCATACATATTGGAATGATTTTAAAGTTATTATCCATGACATATTGAATAAAAGGCAACTGAACTTCCAAAGAATGTTCTTGTAGATGCCCAATTTCATCATTAGGTATATTTAAAGCTTTTGAAATATATTTAGAGATTTCACCATCAACTTGCACTTTACCAAAAGGAGTTTCCCAAGACCCTTCAGGAAAAATTGATATAGGTAAACCCATACCTGTATGGTTAGGACCTAACAGAAAGACACGTTTTACAACGCCTCTTTCAAAGACTTTTTTAAACGCTTTAGCAGCAGTTTCGCCTGAGTATATGTACCCAGCATGAGGTACTATTATTCCTATAGGAGGAATTAAAGTATTTCCGTTAACTTTAAAACTTTCCCCATAAAAATCCCTTACAACTCTTTTCAACTCTTGCAGATTTGATGGATAAAAAAATCCCGCTACCACCGGTTTTCTTTCCATATACTCTCACCTAAAAATAATCTTCAAATTGAGGCCCATTTAAAACTTCTACGTTAATTATAATAAACAAATCGTAAATATTTTCTGTTTTATTATATGACGTAAACAACTTCCCAACCACCGGTATATCTTTCAAAATAGGTATCCCAGTTTTATTTTCGACTACACTTGTAAAATTTAAACCACCTAGTTTAATAAAACCACCATTTGGTATTATAAAATGACTACTTATACTTCTTTCATCCACAATATTTTTTTCTTCGCTTTTTAACTCACTAATACTTATTTGTAACTGAGTATCAACTACATCTGTTATATTATCGTAACTTCCATATATTTTCATCACAAATCCCGATTCAATTTTTGAAATTATCTTCCCATCTTCATCAAACACAGGAACTGATAATACAGATTTTATGGAGGCTTCTTTCTCTTCGTTAACATAAATCACCGGTTTAGATATCAAAGAAGCGGAATCTTTACCATTTCTAATTATACCATCAAACTGTTTAGTTAGTAGATAAAGTTCTTCTATAGTAAATCTATCAATATTCTGCCCTGAAAAAAGAAATACTTCGTATTTCAGCAACTTTTTTTGTTCAAAAAATCTATATGTATTCTCTCCTATTTTTTCATACATTACATCTTGTGTAACTAAGTATGGTTGTAAAGAGTGCATATCTATATCAAAATTGTTAATGTATAATTCTTTATCATTTTCAAAATCTGATATAACGTTTATAGATTCGATTTCGGCAATTAATGAGATTAATTCTTTTAGAGTAATTTTAACTTTAGTATCTTTAGAATCAATCACATTAAAAATATTTTGAACGAATTCTTTTTGGTTTTCTTCATATTCCAAAAGATAGAGAACATTATTTTCGAGAATCGAAACTTTTGAAAATTTTATCTTTTCTTCTATAAATATTTTATCAAAAAAATCGGTCATTTTAACTGGTATAGAAACAATTTCTTTCTTTATCGTAGCTTCAGGGGTCACTTTTTTTTCTTCAGAAAGTTTGACATCTTCCTCTATACTTGTTTTGGTATTTATAATTCTAATAACTCCATCAACTAAACTAAGAGTTTCTTTATCTGCTTGGATGAAATAATTATTATCATCCAATTTATACACTCTAACAGGAAAGATATCACTCAAAAAAGAAAGATCATATTCCGAAATAAAAACCTCATAACTTTCTTCGATTTCTTTCTCATTTTTTATAGTTTTTTCATCCTTTTCTATATTCTCATCTATTTCTACCAAAGAAGTTGAAGGAGTAAAAGTAGAAATAGAATCCAAATACTCTAACAGTTGGTCGATCTTTTCCTTCTGACTTTCTTTGGCTAGAATTGCATATTGATTTCCATCGAATAACACAACCTTACAATTAAAAAGTTCTTTTAAACTAGTAAGATCATATTTTGATTCTAAAAGAATAAGAACATCTTCCTCTAATTGACTGTTATGTATTTTTGAATGATCAAAAATTATCGAATTTAAAGTACTTTCGTCAGTTGCTACAGCATTTTCAGAACTAATTTTCTCTATATTTTCTATAAACAAAGGTAGATCATTTTCAAAAAGATATGAATTTTTGCCTAATAAAAGAGTGTTTTCATCATAAAAAGTAGTATTTAGAGAATATACTTCTGCTAACATTCTAAGAAAATATTCTACACTTATTTTTTTAGAGTTCACTGATAGGGTTGCATCTGGAATTTCATCGGTTTTTATCCAATTCCATCCAACATAGTTAAAAATCATTTCAATAGCATCATTTAATTTTATTTTTTCAAAACTGACTTTTTGCGAAGTTACAGGTAGATACCCATAAAATGTAATTTTATCTTTTTTTACCTCTACATTTTTCATTGGGTATAAGAATTTTATAGTTAAAGTATCTTTGGAAGAAGAGATTTCTTTCATTGGGCCTTTGTTTATTTTGTATGAGGATTGCTCAAATTCTTGAGAGTCAAAAATTAATTTATAAATGGTTTTATTATCGTTAGAGAATATTTGAAAGACATTTTCAGATTCAAAGTAAAGTATATTCGAATTAGACGATATATCATAATCAATATAAAAAGCAAAAAAACTAGCTGGCAATATAAAAATTATATATAAAAATAAAATTAAAAATCTTTGATATTTTACTAGAAAATTGCACATAAATTCTTCTCCTTTGTTAAAATTAAGATTCCGTCTTCAAATACTTCTAAAACCTGATCTTCCCCAATTTTATCTCCAACAGACACCTTTAACAATTCATCAAAATAATAAAGAAATCCAACCTTTTCTCCTTTTTCGTTTTGGTAATAACCTGAAAATTCAATTCCTGACTTATCATATTTTGAAATAATTTCTTTTTCATTCCAAAGATCATTCAATTCAATTTTAAAGCTGTTGAAAATAGAAGTATTTTGAAAAAAAGATGATGAAAGTTGAGTTTTAACCGCAATATGTTGAAATTGTGGTTTAGAAAAATATACAGAAAAAGTAAAATCATCTGGAAGATCAAAAAAATACTCTGTGTTTCTACTAAGATTGAGATTTTCTATTAAAAGTTGAGAATGTAATATTTCATCAAATTTTTCTTGCAATACTTTCGAAGAAAAATTGTCATTGATATCCATGGCGCTTTTAATCTTCAATTCTAAACTAGAATTAGAATTAGATATTTCATAATTTCTTATGAATAAAATCCCAATGAGTAATAGGGTAATTAAAATTAAATAAGGTTTCATTTTTCTTCACTTCCTAATTCAATTCTTTAATCTCTAAAATCAAAAAGTATTTGTCTTCTATTCTAACCTTTGTGATTTCTGTCAATGAATATTTACTCGTTATCGTTTCTGAAGCGGACATTATTTTAGCAACTTTTGCATATAAACCATAATTATAAGAATAATTAAATTCTATAATCTTGAAATCATTGTTATCTAGAAAAATTAAGAAATCATATAATTTTTCTCTTTGAGTTGAAACTCTACTAATATAATTAGTATAACTATAATTTAACTGACTCCCAAACTGTTTGATAGCTAAAAAGTCTTGATGTTTTCTAAAGATTTCAAAAAATAGAATTATAAAAAGAAATATTAAGACTAGTAAAAGCAAAATTTTAAGAATTTTTCTCACGTTAGATTCTAATAAAAACATCTTTTTTATCCTCCAAACTGTTCAAAGCCAACCTTATTAATTCATTGTTGTTATAGAAATATTCATTTTTTTCAACAACTTCCCGAGCTGAATATGCAAATTCACTATCTCTGATAAATTCATAATTATTATGTTCACTTCCTATTATGTACCTTCCTTCTGGGAATTCTAAGACTTTTTTTAGAAAAATCGACTGAACCGGTAAAAGAATATCAAACAAAATTGATCTTTTCCATTTTTTATAATATTTCTTGTTGATTATCAGAAAATAATCTTTTTGAGAAGAATATATCTTTTTAAAAACGATTTTATTAGAAGATAACTCTTCAAAATATGTTTTCCTCAATTGAAATTCATTTTCAAAGGGTTTAATAAAACAATCCATATGACTTATAGCTACACTTTTACCCTTGAATTTGAAATTGATTATATCATTTTTATTATTTTTAATTTTCAAATTCACCTACCTAGAAATATCATTTTTTAGGATTAGTTAGTATACCAGTAACCGGAACAACATTAAAAATAGTTTCTCCTTCAGAATTTATAATTTTTCCTCCAGGGGTTATAATTTTCCCTTCATACCACCAAAGAGCTTCTCCTGATTCTCCTGTTACGTAGTACTTAATATCGTTAGTAACAATCTTAATCTTTCCTTGAACAATTTGAGAAGAGATTATCCCGTTTAAGTTATAATCCTCTCCATAATGCATGGAAGCGCTCCTTGTTTTATAAACCATTTCAGACGCGATAAATTTTTCAGTAAGAGTCGTGAAGTACTCTTTAAGTGGAACTACCACAAAAAAACTTATTGAAGAGAAAAAGATAATTTCGACAAGTAAAGAAATTACAACTTCAATTAGCAAAAAACCTTTATTATAATCTTTACAAGTAGCCTTCAACTTCAAAACCCATTCCCCCTAAATAGACATTTGAATATACTTCTATAGCTAAACTCAAAATAATTATGGATAAAAAAATTATTAAAATTGGTTCGATCATCTTCATAATTTTATCCGCCATATCTTTAAACGAAGAATAATAAAATTTTTCCAAAAAATCAAAAACTTCACGGTAATTTCCTTTTCTTTTTGAAACACTCATGGTTAAAGATAATTCCTTGACATCTTTAACTTTTGAAAATACTTCTGTCAAATCCTCTCCCTTTTCTATATCCAAATAAACAGATAAAAAATTAGTATATATGTAATGAGATTTTATGTGTGACAATACTATTTCTAGTGAATTATATATGGTAAACCCACTCTTCAACAATAAATTTACGTTTCGTGTAAAATCATGCAGAACATAGTTTTTATAAAGAGTCTTTACTAAAGGTATCTTAATCCATAAAAGGTCGTTCTTTTTTCCAACAATAAAAATTATCAACCCCAAGATAAAAATTATCAACATAGTTATCAACATATATGTTGAAAAACCTAAAGTTATTTCATAACCTAACAAATTAGAAAACTGAGGGATAATAAAAAAATTTAATAGAAATAATAGAATTAAAATAGAAGAAAGAACTACTAGAGGATAAATTAAAGATTTTTCGGCAGTTGACCTTGAAAGTTTCATATTATTATAATAATTTTTTAAATTAGCTAAGTTTTGCCTGAGAACTGAGGTTGTTTTTGAAATATTAATTGTATATTTAAAGTATTTATCTATCTCTGGAAAATCAAATGCAGTTTCATAATTAAAACCTTTTCTGACTAAAAAATAAATTTTGGTAACTATGCCTTTTGTGAACTTATCAACTTGTTCGTTGAAAACTAAAAACTCTAAAGCTTCAAACAGTGACATACCCGAATTTACAAGTAAATACAAATTATCAACTAATGTAATCATTTGATCAATATTGAATTTTTTTGAACTAAAATAAAAGCTATCAACTTTTATGTTGATAACTCTAATACTCAAATTGTTTAAAAAAAAGTCAATTTTTTCTTCTGGGTTCAAAGTTATATAAAAATTATATCTCTTCTTTGAATCTATTTCTTCGACTGATACCTTATAAAGCTTTTTCACTTATCCCCCTAAGATAATAATTTCACTTTGTTTTGAGAACTTACTTTATCAATACATATCTTATAAAAATATCTACTTCTCATAACTTGTATCGATTTGTACAATCTTTGTATCGTTGAAGATTTATTGTATTTTAAAGAGTCAGCGTATATTTCTATTTCTTCATCTTTATACTTTAATAGTGAATAGCAAGGTGCTCTAGAAAACGAAGAAGTATTATACCAGTCATTTGATGGGGGTCTTATCCCTGGTAAAAGAGTGGAGTAATAAAATGCTCCTTTCAGTGTATCTATTCGCTTAGTTTCAATTTTCTTTGATTTTAAGTTTATAATTTCTATTTCTAAATTAAAGTCTAATTTTATATCTAATTCAAACTCGTAATTATAATCCCCAAAAGATGAATTGAGTTTAAAACAATTTTTTATATTTCCAAACAAAGGGTAATCTTTATCTACCGTATTTAAATAAGGCTTTAAACTTTTGACTACTTCTTTTGATAATTCTTTTTTATTTAAATAATTACAAGCCATAAAAAAGCCGGGCAAACCATTAGTGATTATTTTATCATATCTTTTTAAATTTAAATGTTTAATTTTTTCTGCAACTTCTATACCTTTCCAGCCGTAACCTCCAACTACCAAGATCATGATATTGTCTCCAATATAAGGTCTTTTTTATCTGAAATTGCCTTCCTTCCGGTTTCGATTAAATCTTTAGTTTGAGTGAAATCCAATGTGTGAAAATTTTCTGTAGGAAGTTCTATGATGAGATTCTCACCGCTTTTTGTTAAATCCTCTGAAATTTTCTCTCTTATGTCGTCTATTCTTTCAAATGCACTAGCAGAATTCTTGACTTCTTTAAATTTTATTTTTTTTGATAAAAGTTTCAACACAATAACCTTATCAGCACCAAGATTTCTTGGAGTTAATACTGGAGTTTTTTCTAAAGCCCCACCATCTATATATCTCATTCCATTTATTTTTACAGGTCTAAAAGCTCCGGGCATTGCCATACTTGCTTTTAAAGCAGGGTAAAGAAGTCCTTCATTAAAGATTTCTAATTCTCCACTTTCAAGATTGACAGCTGTACAAAAAAAATTCATTTTTAAATCTTCAAATTTTACGCCTTTAAAGATTTTTTTTAATATATAAAAATAAACATATGAAGGAAAGATTGAGGGCAATAAATTTGCTCCTATACAGGTCAAAAACGAAGGGACATTTTTTGAACCTGGCATTTTTTTTAATAATACACTTTTTCCTAATCTTAAAGCATAATCATGCAAAGGTTTTGCTTCACCCAAAAGTGAATAACCAGCTCCAACAAGAGCCCCTATACTCGTTCCAACTATCATATCAAACTTAATACCCAACTCTTCAAGTTCTAAAAGAGCACCTACATGTGCGGCACCCTTTGCTCCCCCGCCAGATAACGAAAGGGCTAACACCTTTAAACCTCCAAAAAATCAGATATATGATCCATTACATCCTTTAGCTTTTCAACTTTTTTCCCACCAGCTTGGGCGAAAGTAGGCCCACCACCTCCGCCACCATCTAAATAAGAAGAGATTTTTTTTGCAATTTTTCCAGCGTGAAATTTATCTGTAACATCTTTAGAAACTTTAACAACCAAACTGATACTTTCGTTATTATTTTTATTGAAAACTATTACTACTCCACGTTTCAACTTTTGAAGTAAAAGATCGGCAGTATTGGAATGAACATCTTTTTCAACGCCTTCCAATTCACCGATTATTACTTTTTCATCTTTTATTATTAACGGTTTTTCTACTAAATTTTGAGTTTTCTCTACTGAGAGAATAGATTGAAGTTTTTTTATCTCTCTTTCTTGATTCTTAACTGTTTCAACGATATTTTCAACCTTTTCTAATAACTTCTCTTTAGGGGATTCTAGAATATAAGAAAGGTCTCTTATCATTTTTTCTAATTCTGAAACCATAATTAAAGATTCCATACCGGATACAGCCTCTATCCTTCTAACCCCAGAGGAAATTGAATACTCATCAACAATCTTAAAAAGACCTATCTCTCCCGTATTTGTAACGTGGGTGCCTCCGCAAAGCTCTCTTGAAAATCCTTCTATATCAACAATTCTTACAGTATTACCATACTTCTCTTCAAAAAGGGCTATAACATCCATATTCTTTGCTTCTTCAATACTTTTTATGTAAGTTTTAACTGGTAGAGCCTTTTGTATTTGTTGATTTATTAAAACTTCGATCTGGTGTTTTTGTTCGAGAGTTAGAGGCTCGTAATGAGTAAAATCAAACCTTAACCTATCTGGTCCAACATACGATCCAGCTTGTTTGATGTGGCTGCCAACTAATTTCCTTAATGCGGTATGAAGAAGATGAGTGGAGGTGTGATTTTTTTCTATGGCTTTTCTTGTTTCTTTATTGACTTTGAGAGTTAGCTTATCAGCAACTCTCAAGAAGCCTTTTTTAACTTTTACTTTATGAGATACGATATCATTTTTTACAGCTTTAACATCAATAACTTCAGCCTCAAAATTTTCATTAAAAATAATTCCTTTATCAGATACTTGTCCTCCTTTTTCAGCATAAAACGGGGTCCTTATAAAAAACAATTCCGCTTCTTCTCCCTCTTCAACTTTTTGGACTATTTCGTCATCTTTTATTATCAATTTCACTTCTTCATTTGAAACAAGTTCATTGTAACCTATAAAAATAGTTGAAGGTAAATGTTTATCTATCTCGTTATAAACAGATTTAGATTCATCATATTCCACTTTGCCAGAAGCAGATCTTGCCATCTCTTTTTGCTTTCCCATTAATTCTTCAAATACTGCTTCATCTACCTTCATCCCTTTTTCAGATACAATTTCTCTTGTAAGATCCAACGGAAATCCATATGTATCATAAAGTTCAAACGCAACATTTCCAGGAAGAGTTTTTTCATCATTTAGAGAGCTTAATATATTGTTCAACCTTTCTATACCCTTGCCCATCGTTTCAATAAATTTCCTTTCTTCTACAGTTGCTATCTCTAATATTAATTTTTCTTTTTCTTTTAGCTCAGGGTATATATCTCCCATCTTTTTAATAACAGTTTTAAGCACACTATTTAAAAAAGGTTGATTTGCTCCTAGTAAGGTTCCATGCCTGACAGCCCTTCTGATCAATCTTCTTAAAACATATCCTCTGCCTTCATTCGAAGGAATAAGTCCCTCTGAAATCAAAAAAGATACCGCTCTTGCATGGTCGGCAATTACTTTTATGGAAACATCTTTGTTTTTGTCTTCTCGGAATTTTACTTTAAATAAACTTTCTATTTTTTCAATTATCTCTTTAAACAAATCTGATTCAAAATTATCGTACTTGTCTTGAACTACTGCACAAATCCTTTCAAAACCTGCCCCAGTATCGATATTTTTTCTTGGAAGAGTTGAAAGATTACCGTTTTCATCAGAATAATATTCTGTAAATACTATATTCCATATTTCAACAAAACGTCCACAATCACAGGCAGGGGTACAATTTTCTGAATCGGGACAATTTTCTATATGTCCTGTGTCAAAATAAATTTCTGATGAAGGTCCACACGGCCCTGTTGGCCCGGCTGGTCCCCACCAATTTTCTTCTTTACCAAATCTCAGAATTTTATTTTTTGGCAATTTTATGTTATTCTCCCAAATATAAAAAGATTCATCATCCGTTTCATATACCGATGCCCAAAGTTTGTCGGAAGATAACCCCAATTCTTCTGTTAAAAATTCCCATGCCCACTCTATCGCTTCTTTTTTGAAATAGTCTCCAAAAGAGAAATTTCCCAGCATCTCAAAAAAAGTATGATGCCTGGCTGTTCGCCCTACATTATCTATATCATTTGTTCTTAAACATTTTTGACATGTAGTTATTCTTTTGTATGTGGGTTCCACTTTCCCCCAGAATATAGGTTTGAAAGGGACCATCCCAGCTACTGTGAATAATAATTGAGGATCATTAGGTAACAACGAAGCACTTGAAAGCCTTTTGTGATTTTTTTTTCTCAAAAAAAGACAAAAATAATTCTCTGATTTCTTCAGAGTTACGGTATTTCATATATATTTTTTCCTCCTGTTATTAAAAATCGATACTGTTCTATTTAGAATTTTACGAGTAAATAAGCATTGTTATTTTCAATTGTAAGATTATTATTTATTTTTTTCAATTCTAACGCAGAAGGAGAATCACCTGTGTATAAAATTTTAATTTGATTGATGCCTCCGTCAGCTAAACTTATTATTTCATTTTCATTTTCTTTATAATTAAAGCTAGATGATAAATAACCGTCAGAAATCAAGGTCTCTATTGTTAAACCACTGAGGTTATTGTTATATAGTGAATAATTTAACACTGCTACCTGAACATTCTGCATATCGGTCACTATCTTTGTAGCATTTGCTTGATTTATTATCCCTTTGACAGACGGAACAGCGATACTTGTTAGAACCGCGATAATCCCTAAAACTATCAACACTTCAACAAGTGTAAACCCTTCTTTTAGTTTCTTTTTTTTCATTATTTCCTCCTATATCCAAAGTATTCTAAGCAATAAATACCACATAGGAGTAACTATAAGCAACCCATCTATTCTATCTAGCATACCCCCATGCCCCGGTAAAACATTCCCTGAATCTTTTGCTTTATAATATCTTTTTATAATTGATTCGGTCAAATCTCCTATTGTATCAAAAGAACTTACCATAATCGCAAAAAATAAAACTTGTAATATAGTTATTTTCTGAATCGTTCCAAAAAAAATCCCAATGGTATCAAATAAATATATATAAATAAAAGTGATGAAGGTACCACCAATAAATCCCTCCCAACTTTTTTTTGGTGAAAAATTAGGTGATAATTTATGTTTTCCAAAACTCAAACCAAAGAAATAGGCTCCTGCATCATAAGCCCAAACAGATGTTAAAGCTAAAATTGCCATGCCAGCACCATAATTTATTTGAATTAAGTAAAAATTAGACAAAAAAAATGAAACATAAATAAGACTTAGAGCACTTGACTCTATGAATCTCTTTGCATGAGTAATATCTTTAATTAAAATCATTATTGAAAAGACACTCGCAACAAAGGCTAAAAAAAATATTCCTTCACTTTCAAAAGGTAATATTCCTCTATACTCTGCTTCGATTGAAAAACCGTACAAAAGGCTAGATGCCCCGATAATAAAAGTTAATACAAGTTTCATAAGATTGTTTTTTACGTCACTGGTAAATAATTCAATCAACTCAAATGACGAAAGCATAACTATTGTTGTAACTAATCCAAGTAAAGTTGGATAAGTTAAAAAAGAAAAAACAACTATGGGGCCTATTATAACCCCAGATAATACTCTAATTGCGAGTTCTTTTTTATTCAAGACATTTCCTCCACTATGCTTATTGTTTAATAGCTCCAAATCTTCTTTCTCTTTTTGAATAATCTTTCAGAGCATTTAAATATTCTTCGTATGAAAAATCGGGCCATAATGTCTTTGTAAAGTAAAGTTCAGAATAGGCTGATTCCCATAATAAAAAATTACTTAGTCTGACCTCTCCACCCGTTCTAATAATTAGATCGGGATTTGGTACATGGGGTAAATACAGATTTCTTTCCATATCTTCTATAGTTATTTCTTCTTTCCCTTCTTTTATAATCTTATTAACAGCGTCTACTATTTCTTGCTTTCCTCCATAATTCAGTGCTAGTATTAGATTAAATTCCTTATTATTTTTACTAATATTTTGAATCTCTTTACAAGTATCTTTTAAACTTTTGGGAAGATCGTCAATTTTCCCCAAAAAACTTATTTTTACTCCATTTTCTATAATTCTATTTAAATTCTCCTCAAAGTATCTTATAATAAGTTCGAATAAGAATTCTATTTCTTCTTTAGGCCTTTTCCAATTTTCCTGAGAAAATGTATAAAGTGTTAGATAATCAACTCCAAATTCTTTAGACCATTCTATCACATTCTCTGCAACTTCTACACCTTTTTTGTGGCCATAATTTCTTTCTCTATTATTTTTTATAGCCCATCTTCCGTTTCCATCCATAATAATACCAACATGTTTAGGAACTTTTAAGAAGTTCATTTGAATTATTACCGCCTTTATGATTCCATAATTTCTTTTTCTTTTTTTTGAAATATTTTTTCTGCCTCTTCTTCATTCTCTTTCAAAATTTCTTGAATTTCATCTTCCATTTTTTTTGCCTCATCTTCACTTAATACACTTGAATTCAAATCTTCCTTTATTTTTTTGATATCGTCTCTTCTTATGTTTCTTAAGGCGATTTTTGTTTCTTCCAACATTTCTTTTACGCCTTTAACTAACTTTTTTCTTTCTTCAATCGTTGGATTAGGGAAAGAAACTCTTACTACGTTACCATCGTTAATTGCGTGAAAACCAAAATTAGAAGAGTTTATTGCCTTTTCAATTGCTTCTAGCATTTTTTTATCCCAAGGTGTAATAATAACTACCCTTTCTTCTCCAACAGACAAATTTGCTACTTGATTTATAGGAGTAGGAACACCATAGTAATCAACTTTTATGTCCTCAAAGATAGCTGTTGAAGGCCTTCCAGTTCTTACTTTTTTTAACTCATCCGCAAAATGTTCCAAAGTTTTTTTCATTTTTTCATCTGCTTGTCTAGCATAAACGCTTTTCTTTGCCATAAATTCACCTCCATCTTAAATTTCATCATTATAACTTTAAACGATATTCACAGTCAATATTATACCACATTGAACTTTTCTGAGTAACATTTGCCATTCATAATAATCAAGATAAAATAAATTTGTGTTAAAATTTTAAAAAACTTTAGAAATCAGCAAATCGGAGGTCAAGATTATGAGAAAACTTTTTTTGCTTTCTTTAATTATGTTAATTTCCTTAATTTCACTTCCAAATAATCAAGCCAGCCAAATTAATAATTCTTTCCTTTTGTCCAATGAATATCTAGAAGTAGAAATATCTAAAGAAACAGGTTTTATAGAGTCATTAAAACAAAAAGGAATAGATAAATCACTTTTTTCCTCTCATAGATTCATTATCTCGGGAATAGAATTTAAGAATGAAATTATAGAACTTTCTGAGAATTCTATCTCATTTCTTTCTACCACCGATGATTACACTATCATGACGAAATACTATTTAGAGCATAATGAAGTAGTTATAATGACGAAAATAACTAATAAAACAAATACAAATAAGAAGATTCAAATCAACGAAATTATCGATTACTCAGATACTTACCCCTTTTTTAGGAGCCCTAAGATTTTTGAGAATTACGCTTTTTTATTGCAACAAGATTATGGAAGTCTTGGATATTTCAATTTAAACAGCTCTTCTTTTCAAAGATTGATATCAAACGATGCATTCACAACTAGCATTTCGTTCTTCAATATTAATCCAAATGAAGCTATTGAATTAAACAGAACTGTAACTGTTGATAGAAGCGTTAGTGAAATTGAAAAAAAGTACTTTGATAAATTCAATATTCCGTATAATACTATTGAGAAAGATATTATTTTAAATACAGAAAAATCTTCTCAAGGAATAAGAGTTATATTAGAAGATGAACTAAATAAGATACTAAGTGTTCAAATTGTTGACGATAAAGGTAAAGCTAAATTTTATATTCCATTAGAAAAAAATTATCAAAATTACAAAATGAAGGTTGATCATGGAAATCTAAAAACAGAACCTATTGATATTCTTACTTCCAAAGACATTTTTATTGAAGTCCCAGAAAATTATTTTTACTACAAGCCTTTTTTGACGGTAAAAAAAGAAGACGGTATAACTGTTAATTTTAGAACCTTTGTTCCTGCTCGTTCGAAAATATCAGTGTATTCTTTGAAAGAAAATTCAATAATTATGGAGGTTCAAAATAATTTACCTTTAGAGTATCATAACATAGAAATTTCTACTTTAAATTCTAATACAACTTATTACTATGTAGTAAATGTTGAAGATACTTATACTATAAACAAATTAGAAAGTGAGAAGAAAACTTTTTCCACCAAACCTTTGGATAAGGATATTAAAAGTTTCCAATTTGTAGTTTATGGTGATACTCAAATATATGATGAAAGACATACTTTTGTGGTGGAAAAAATACTTGAAAATGAAGAACTTAAACCTATTTTTATTATTAAACCTGGAGATCATACTGAAGAAGGCACTTCAGAAAATAGTTGGCACAATTTTTTTGAATCAACTTATCCATTGAGTTCTCAAATTCCATATTATTTAGCTCTTGGAAATCACGAACGTAATAGTTTGCTTTATTATAGAGCTTTTGCACTCCCAAAGGGTGGTGGGGATTACTCAAAAAGGTGGTACTCTTTTGATTATGGAAATGCTCATTTCATAATATTAGATTCCAATATTTTAGAGTCTTCTTCTTTATATAAAAAACAAATGGAATGGTTAGAAAACGATCTCAAAGACAATCAAGACAAGAAATTCACGTTTGTTATTTTTCACCATCCTTTTTGGACTACTGCTACTGAATATGGATCAATGGAAGAAAATTCACCACAAGGGCATTTCAACACAAAAAATTGGCTTCCTTTGTTTAAAAAATACAATGTTGATGTCGTAATTAACGGACATATTCACGCATATGAAAGACATTTCAGAGACGGCATAATGTTCATTACTACAGGTGGTGGTGGAGCAAAACTCAATACTTCTCATGAAGCTAACCCCCTACCTTGGCACGTTAAGCACGTTTTAGGAAAGCTGCATTACATACTCTTTGAAGTGTTTGAAGATTCTATAAAAGTTACTGTAAAAGCAGTTGGAGAGATTGACAATCCTCTTTTCCCAAACGAATATACTGAAATTAACGAAATAATAGATGAGTTTTATATCTACAAAAAATAAAAAAGGGGAAAAGCTCCCCTCATTTATTAGAGTTTTACAAGTCCAGAAAACCCCATAAAAGCCATAGATAATAATCCTGCTGTTACAAGGGCCAATGCTGTTCCTTGAAAAGCTTTTGGAACGTTATTTAACTCCATCTTTTCTCGAATAGAAGAGAAGATTATCAATGCTAACGCGAAACCTAACCCAGATGCAAAAGAATTCACCAAGGTTTCCATAAAATTATAATTAGTTTGAACATTTAATAAGGCTACTCCTAATATAGCACAGTTGGTTGTAATAAGTGGAAGATATATTCCTAAGGCCTCGTACAAAGCCGGGCTTGATTTTTTTATAAAAAACTCAACAAATTGTACTAAAACAGCAACTACTAAGATGAATACAATGGTTTTTAAAAATTCAACGCCAAGTATAATAAGTAATTGGTTTAAAAACCATGTGATTACTCCCGCCATTGTCATTACGAACACAACCGCAATAGACATCCCTATAGCTGAACTTTTAGATCTTGAAACTCCCAAAAAGGGACAGATACCCAAAAACCTTGTTAAAATTATATTATTGACTAAAGCCGCAGAAATAAATAACAAAACTAAATTCATTTCTTAGCACCTGCCTTTTTCCTTCTGTTTTCTCTACTTATACCTATGGAATTAAACATTCCCAACAACAACCCCAAAGCTATAAATGCTCCGGGAGGAAGGATGAAAAGATATAGATTCAAGGCATCTCCCCAGATAGGAAATCCAAAAATAGTACCATTTCCTAATAATTCTCTTACTGAACCCAAGAGAACTAATGCCCCAGTGAATCCTATGCCTATTCCCAAAGCATCGAAAATTGAGTCTATTACACCATTTTTGGAGGCAAAGGCTTCTGCTCTTCCCATAATAATACAATTTACAACTATCAAAGGAATGAAAATTCCCAAAGTTTGCCATAATTCATAAGTTAACCCATGCATGATTAGATCAATCATTGTAACAAAAGAAGCAATAACAACAATATAAATAGGTATCCTTATTTTTTTTGGAACTATTTTTCTTATTAAAGAAATAACAATATTAGACATGGTTAAAACAGATAAAGTTGCTATACCCATTCCAAGAGCATTTTGAGCACTAGTAGTAGTTGCCAAAGTTGGACACATTCCTAAAACTTGTACAAAAACGGGATTGTTATTTATTAAACCATTGGTAAAATTTTTAAAATTCGCCACCTCAGATCACCCCTTCTTGAGTCAAAAATTCAACAGCAGCGTTAATAGAATCTGATACCGCACGAGGAGTAATAGTTGCTCCTGTCATGACATCACTCGTTTTAACTACACCTTCTGATTTAAACGATTCTAAAGAATTAGAAGGGATATTAACTCCCGCATCTTTGTCAACTTTTACTCCCGAGATTAAACCAGACTCTGGAATTAGACTGAATCTCTTTTTTACTTCATCTTCAGCAATTCTCGCTCCTAAACCGGGTGTTTCTTGAGAGTAGTTTATCACTTCTATTTTATTCAAAACTATCTCATTATTTTTCTCCTTTACAAAAGAAATTACACTAGTCACATCACCACCGTATCCTACACCAGAAACAGTTAAAACAAAAACATCAAGAGTTTCAGTATTAAACTTATATACAGGAGAATAAACCTTTGCATTTTTAAGGCTTACAAACAAAACACCTGATTCATCTTCTTTCCAAATATTTTGGTTTAATTCTTCTTTGTTTGAAGGGATATTACTAATAAGATATTCTTCGCTTTCAGCATCTTTTAGTACTTTTTCAATGGCAGATAAGGTATTATCAAACTCAGCTTGTTGAATTAAAGGATTTACAAAATTATAAACCACAGAAACAAGTAAAGCAGAAGCTATCATGAATAAAGCTAAGATAAGTCCAGTCTTTAAATATTCACGCATTTGTTATCCCACCTTTATTTGTTCCATAGATTCTTGGTTTAAGCCAATCATCTATCAATGGAACCAAAGCATTCATAATTAATATTGAGAAAGAAACGCCTTCTGGATAACTTCCAAAATATCTTATAACCATTGTTAAAACTCCTGCACCTAATCCAAAAACAAATTGGCCTTTTAATGTCATGGGAGATGTTACCATGTCTGTAGCCATAAACAAAGCTCCAAGCATTAACCCCCCTGCCAAAAGATGAAATAGAGGTGATCCAAATCTAGATGGATCGACTAAATAAAATATAGAACTAAAAACTAACACGGTTGATATATACGATACAGGAATCATTAATTTAATTCTTCCTTTTATAACTAGATATATAAAACCTATCAACAAAGCTAGAGCGCTTACTTCCCCTATTGAACCAGGAATCTTCCCAATAAACATATCCCAATAACTATAGCTTTGAAGAACATTTTCGAAACTTGATCCAATAACCATTCCCAAAGGTGATGCTGTGGTTATAATATCTTGATAAGGTGAAGCTATGGTTATAATATCTGAATTATTATAAAAAAAAGGTGCATACCATGTAGTCATTGCGGTTGGAAAAGAAATAAGCATAAATGCTCTTCCAACCAAAGCTGGGTTGAAGAAATTCTGCCCCAAACCTCCAAAAATTTGTTTAGCTAACACAATAGAAACAGTTACACCAAGTAAAATTTGCCACCAATTTACTGCTAAGGATAAGTTCATACCCAATAGTAATCCGGTTACTGATGCAGAAAGATCAGGTGTATAATTTTTTTGATTTCTGAGAAAACGTACCACTACAAAATCTAGTATTTCAGAAAAAACCATAGAAAACAACATTATATATAAAGCTCTTAATCCAAAGATCCATGTGGAAAAAACTACAGCAGGTATCAACGCTATTAATACATCAAGCATTATCTTTCTAGTAGTATCCTTTGTTCTGAAATGGGGAGCTGCTTCAGTACTTAGCTTCAACTCAACCCCTCCTCTTTTGAATAGCTTTTATAACTTTTTTACTTGTTTTAAAACTTTTTACCAAATCAATATTTGAAGGGCATATATATGAACATGAACCACATTCTATACAATCCATAATTCCATTTTCCTCTGCAATATTGTTTTTTCTACTATCAACAAGTTTCTTAAGATAGTAAGGTTGAAGACCTATTGGACAACTTTTTACACAAGATGCGCATCGAATACATGGATATTCTGTTTTCGTTTGAATTTCACCTTTACTTAAAACTGTTAGTGCATTATTTCCTTTGAAAGTTGGAAGATCTATATTTGGAAGAGGAATACCCATCATTGGGCCACCATACAAAATTCTGTCAATGTTTTCCTCTTCTATGATACCAACTTGATCTAATATATCTGAAACCTTAGTCCCGATACGAAACCAGAAATTACCAGGGTTTCTAACCCCCTCCCCACTTATTGTTATACCTCTTTCTACTAAAGGTTTACCATTTACAACTGCATCAAAAATCGCGTATGTTGTAGAAACATTGAAAACAATACATCCTACATCTATAGGTAAGCCACCTGAAGGAACTTCTTTTTTAGTAATTGCATTAATCAATTGTTTTTCTGCTCCTTGAGGGTATTTTGTTTTCAAAGGAATTACTTCTATATTTTCTTTTTTTGTTGCATTTGATAAAATTTTAATAGCTTCAGCTTTGTTATCTTCTATACCAATAAAGGTACGTTGGGGTTTGACTACATGCTGAATAATTCTTATACCTTTTATTATCTCTTCAGTTTTTTCTCTCATTAGTGAATCATCTACTGTTATGTAAGGTTCACATTCGGCTCCATTTATTATGAGATGCTCTACTTTTTTCCCTTCGGGAATAATCAATTTTACATGGGATGGAAACATTGCTCCCCCCAACCCTACAATTCCTGCATCTTTTACTATTTCGATAATTTTTTCTGGAGCAAACTTTTCAAAATCCTCATCATGTTCCAACAACTGCCAATCATCTTCGGAAGTTCTTTTTATTACTATTGTGTTATCTTTTCTACCTGTTGCTGCATTAACAAAAGATTCAATTCCTATAACCTCTCCCGTAACAGAAGAATGAAGATTTGCAGATATAGCACCGTTTGCTTCAGCTATCAACTGACCTGTTTTTAATTTATCCCCCTCTTTTACTAATGGCTTAGCGGGTGCTCCCAAATGATTTGTGAGATATAGGTAGACAACGTCTGGTAAATTCAATTTTTGAAATTTCTTATTTATAGTTCGAGTTTTTTTCTGTGGTGGGTGTACCCCACCTTTAAAAGTAGCACTTGGCACAAACAAACCTCCCTTTCATTATTATTTATTATTATTTTGAAAGCTCGCTTTTTATTATAACACTTACTTCTGAATATTTATTAAATGTATTTTCAGATTTAATTTTTTTATTACATTATTGTATCTTAATTGTTTTTTCATGCTTATTTAATATTATATAGTTATAATATTTAACAGATAAATAACTGTATGTTTTAAAAAATTTTTTTAATACCTAACCTTTCTTAGCCATTTCATTATTAACTGGTTTCTTCCATTTTTTCAACTTCAAAACAGAAGGTGAGATATAAATGCCTAAAAAAGAAATAAGTAAACATTTTGAATCGAAGAGCGAAGAAATTTCGCCAAATATAATAAGTATTGTTAAAAAAAACCGTTTAGATATTAACAAAGAAATAGTATCAAAAATCAAAAAAAAGGCTTTAAAAAATATGAATACTATCTCTTTTGAAGAGATAGATGAATCCATCCCCGATTTTATGAATGATAATTTTACTCTGGAATTCCTAATATTTTTTTACAAAGAATTAAAAAATGCCGATATTAACGTAATTAATGATTCACAAGAAGAATTAGATATGGAATCGGATAATAATGAAAATGATGATGGTTCTGAGGATTTCAAAGGCTCAGAAGAATTTAATGAAATATTTAGTGATTTTTCTGAAGTCGAAGTTGAAATGTGTGACAATATTTCAATGCAAGATCCAATTAAAATTTACTTAAAAGAAATAAGTAAAAGTAAATTGCTTACTCCTTCTAGGGAAAGAAAATTGGCAAGAAGAGCTCAAATGGGTGAGATGAAAGCAAGAGAAGAACTAATCAAAGCAAATTTGAGACTGGTTATTAGCATCGCAAAACGCTATGTGGGTCATGGTTTAAGCTTTTTGGATTTGATTCAAGAAGGAAATATAGGTTTAATGAAAGCCGTAACCAAATTCGATTGGAAAAAAGGTTATAAATTTTCTACTTATTCTTATTGGTGGATTAGACAAGCTATTACCAGAGCTATCGCTGATCAAGGAAGAACTGTAAGAATACCCGTACATTTGGTAGAAACAATAAATAAGATGAATAGAGTTGTAAACAAGTATGTTCAAGAAAAAGGTGAAGTTCCTGACCTTGAAGAATTGGCTGAATTGATGGATAAACCGGTTGACAAAATGAAAGAAGTTTTGATAAATGCCAAAAATATATTTTCATTAAATGCGCCTATCTCAAATGATGGCGATTCAGAAGGAGAATCGGAGGTTCTGGATTTTATTGATTCGGATATACCTACCCCTGACGAGGAAGGAAGAAAGATGATTATTAGACAAAGAATGGAAAAAATCATAGATACACTTTCTCCAAAAGAAGCCCTTATTTTAAAAATGAGATATGGATTCATAGATGGAAAACAAAAAACTTTAGAAGAAGTTGGAGAATTTTTCAACGTTACTAGAGAAAGGATTAGGCAAATAGAATCAAAGTCTATTAGAAAATTAAAGCATCCCGCAAGAAAAAAGATGATAGAAAATATTATGCAAGACTTTTAAAAAGAGAGAATCAATAATACACATTGACAATTTTACCGGTTACTGATATAATAAACTAAGAAAAATTAAAAATAATATTGATGGCCCCATAGGATAACGGCTAGTCCATTGGATTCTCAGTCCAAGAGTCAGGGTTCGATTCCCTGTGGGGCTGCCAAAAAATTAAAAACCCCCTTTAATTAATTGGGGGTAATTTTATTTATAGAGTATCAAAATTCACTAATGTCCCATATTCAATTACATAGTTGTAAATATTGAAAGAATGCTCTAACGCTTTTTTCAGTGTATGATCTTTCATAATATCTGATATAAAAGTTGCCTCATAGGCTGATATTGCTTCCTCAAAATATTTTTTCTCTTTAGATTTGACTTCTTGAATTCTGCCTTCATAAGAAATAACATCTTTTGTTATTAGAATCTTTATTCCAGTAAATCTTTTAATTTGAGCTTTTATTTCATTATCAATTTTATCTGAAATAAAAAATAAATAGTCGCTAACTATTTCTTCATCTTTTATTAAGTTTAAATCCCTGATATCAAGAAAGGTTCTTCTGTTCTTTTTATTAATGAAACTTAATAACTGGCTATTCCAAGAGGCAAAGCTAATAAAAACATTGCTAACATTATACAAAAACTCATTTAAGAACTCTGGTTCTATTTTAATCCCTTTATTTCGGTAATCTTTGTATTCTTTGTCTTCAGAAACATTCCTGACTTTTCTAGTATTTCCATTAGGTTTATCAAGCCAAGTTATTGGGATTTGTTTTACATTAAAAGTTTTAATTATGAAATCTATATATTCATCGTAACTTAAAAAATCAAAAAGAGAAGGTTTTAGGCCATAAAAATCATTAAGATAAATAGCAACTCGTCCCCCAGGACCACCTACTTCAGTTGTTATTTTACTTTTCTTTTCTCCATGTTTAATAATATGTTCAACTTCAATCCCACCTACTACCCCAATATCCGGAATTTTCTCCTTGTTAACTATAGAAAGGAATTGTTCCTGATATTGATAAAAAGTTTTCAAAAATATTCCTCCTAAGAATTAATTTTCTATATATTTTTTCCCATTTTTAGAAGGATAAATAATAACTTTTCTATAGGGCTCTAACCCTTCGGATACAGTATATAACTTGGGATAATTAAAGTTTATGTACTTATGTATTATCTTTCTTTCGAATGAAAACATCGGAGCTAGTTCCACGCAGGTTTTTGTTTTCAAGACCTTTTTAGCAGCTTGTTCAGCTATTATTTCTAAATTCCTTTTTCTATTTTTCCTATATTCGCCTACATCTAATTTTACTTCGCATTTTGTATCCGTCATTCGATTCACATAAATCATGATTAGATGTTGTAATGCTCCAAGGACCCTCCCTTGCTTACCGATTACTTTTCCTAAATTTTCTCCCTCTAATGAAACTTTCAATATTTTATTACTGTAATTCACATATATTTCAATTTCCTCTTCAAAATAAGAAAGTATATTTTTTAAGAACTCTTTTACTTTGTTTATTAAATATTTTTCATTTGGATAAGCTTCTATAACTAAAGGCCTTTTACCTAAACCAAATAAAAAACCTTTATTTGGTTCTTGAATAATTTTGTAGGATATCTCATCAACGTCAGAAGCCTTAAAAGAAATTTTGGCTTTTTCCAATACAGTTTCCAAATTTTCGCCTTCAAATTTAGTCTCGTTTTCCAATTTTAACACTAACCAGTTCACCTCCTAACAGGTTTAGGACCTAAACCAAATAATTCTCTAACAGTTATACCTTTAACATTATAGATTTTATTGTAAACGAAAGTCAAAACTGTTTGAATAATAGAGTTCATAGCATAGTAGATAAAAACTCCAGAGGGTAAACTTATCAAAATAAAAGGAAATACTACAGACATTATAACTGAGGTCCAAGCGCTTCTTGAATCTTGAGACATTAACATCGCATTAATAAGGGATGCTACTATAGCAACTAATAGTAAAATAAAGTTGGCTTGAAACCCTCCTTGAGAAAGATCTGACCAAAAAAGAAATTGGGGATTATAAGCATAACTACCTTCAAAATAATAAATAACTTGCCACAAAATAATCATTATAGGTAAAGGTAACAAGGAAGTTAAACATCCTCCGGCTGGATTAACACCTTTTTCTTTATATAATTTCATCATTTCTTCTTGTTGCTTTTGAGGATTTTTATACTTCTTTTTTAGTTTATCTATTTCCGGCTGTAATTGCTTCATTTCAATCATCGACTTTTTCTGTTTACCATAAATCGGAAACAAAATAGCATTTACAATAAGTGTGAAAAGTATTATTGCCCACCCAAAGTTTCCACTTACATTGAACAACCACCAAAAAAAGAATACGAACCAATAAAAAATGTTTGAAAAAGGTCCGAACTTGCCTAAATCCTTCATCATATCAATTATATTTGAATAAACAACTCCTTCTTCGATACCTGAAAATGTTTCTCTAATAAATATTTTTTTAGTAGGACCCAAATATGTAACAACTTTTTGATTATACCCTTTTAATTCAAACATATATTCGTTCTGCGAATATTCTATCTGATGTGGGGTATATATAGCCAAAGTAGTATCAAGATTTTCTCCTGTAGCAATTGATTTATCAATGTAAGAAACAAATTCATTACTGTTATACCTTATTCCTGAAGGAAAAGAAATAGTAGGGAGTACAACATAGCCATTTAAATTATTGAATTCAACATCAAAGTGATAATTTGGATCATTATAAAATCTATACGTCTTATTACCTCCACCAGGAAAATAATATACAACTTCAACGTAACGTTGTTCATTATCAATTCTTATATCATAACTATTTGGCACTATTTCTTCTAAATTTTGTTTATCCAAAATATCAAAACTATCTCCAATATATTCATAAATTAAGTTATATTTTTTTACTCTACTATCAAAAAGCTCAAAATTTAATATATGGCCTTTTTGATCTAATGTTAATCTATAAAGCTTCATCTCAATACGTATTTCTTCTTTCAAAGTACTTTCAGTGACGAAAATATCTGGGATCGTAAACGCAGTAATACTGAATAAAAACAAAAACAATAACATATATAATCTTTTTTTCAAGTCATACACTCCTTCTCTCTTTTAATTCTTTATTTTATATTTTCTAACAAAAAAATAAAATCTATCGGGTACAGGATCATACCCACCTTTTCGGAATGGATTACACCTAAGGAAGCGCCTTAAACCTAAATACAACCCTCTAAAAACACCAAATTTTTCTACAGCTTCGTAGGTGTATGCAGAGCATGTAGGAAGATATATACATTTTGGAGGAGTCGCAGGAGAAATACGCTTTCTATAAAAACTTATCATTTTTAAAACTAATTTCTTCATTTTTCAAATTCCTCACCATTTCTAGAAGGATGCTTTCAAATTTTCTATAAGATATTCTTTTAAATTCTTTTGACAAAAATTTTCTGGGAATAAAAATATAATCAAAACCATTTTGAAAAGATTCTTTGTTTTTTCTATAGATTTCTCTCATATACCTTTTAAATTTATTTCTTACTACTGCATTACCAAATTTTTTGGGAACAATTATTCCAATCCTATTATATTGTAACCCGTTTTGAAAATATATAATTACCAAGTAATTATTTAATAAACGCCCGCCCTTTTCAAAAACATTGCTAAAATTGCCTTTAAGCCTTAATCGTTCTTTTTTCTTAAAGGTTTGGTTTTTCATCAAACTACTAAACGTTTCCTTCCTTTTTGTCTTCTTCTTCTTAAAACATTTCTCCCACCTGGAGTTTTCTTTCTTGCTAAAAACCCATGTGTCCTTTTTCTTTTTATCCTTGATGGTTGATATGTTCTTTTCATCTTTTCACCTCCGATGTATAATTTTTATTTTTATAATATTTATTTTTTTATTCATTTGAGAAAGATTACCAATTAAAGTTGTCGGATATATTATAATGATTTAATGTTTTAATGTCAAGAAATAGACGTAACATTTTTTTAGAAAGAATATATTTGAAAATCTAGAAAAATATGATAAAATTTAAATACCTATCAAGGGTATATTAATTGTTTTTTATCTGTACATGTGAGGTGAAAATTACTTATGAACTCATTAATAATTACAACTTCTGTGGGTTATTTAACAGCTTTTACAGGCGGTTTGATTTCTTTTTTTAGTCCGTGTGTACTACCTTTGATACCTGTCTTTTTTGGCATAGTAATACCTAATATTTCTAACCCATGGATAGTTTTAAAACGTGGTTTTGGTTTCTTTTTAGGCCTTTCAACTTTTTTTTCGATTTTAGGAGTGGTTTCTGGAAGTATAGGAATATTATTTTCAAAATATCAAAATATAATAAATATTTTTGCGGGACTTCTAATAATAATATTTGGTTTGATGATTTTAATGAATAAAAAAATAATCTCAGCAAAAAAAATAGATCTTAATAAATACAACAAAAGTAACTCTTTCATCTCTGCATTTTTCATTGGTATTTTAATCTCTATTGTATGGATACCATGTGCTAGCCCTGTTTTGGCTTCTATTCTAGCTCTTGCTTCTACATCAGGTAACGCATTCAGAGGTTCTACGCTTCTTTTTGTATACTCTTTAGGAATTTCCATACCTTTTTTATTTTTTACTGGAATTGTCAGCAAAATTATATCAAAAGTAACCTTTGGTGAACCAAAGTGGCAGAAATCGTTAAGAATTTTTGGCGGTATTCTACTTATCTTAGTGGGTGGATTAGTTTCAACTGGTTTTTTTAATACTCTTGGATACTTATAAAAATATGAAAAATGGAGGTTTGTAAATATGAAAAAGCTAATGACTATATTGATCATATTAATAACAACGGTGATATTCTCAGTTCCTATTGAAAACTTTGTACTTAGAAATTTCAACGATGCATTTGAAGTCGCTAATCTTACAAATAAAAAGGTTGTAATAATGTTTTCCACCCCAACATGTCCTGCTTGTATTGAATTTAAAAGATCAACGCTTTTGGATGAAGAAATCCAAAAGTGGTTAAGAACAGAGTTTGTTTTTGCAGAGATTTATCCAACTAATGAAATTGCTATATTTCAAGGAGACGAATTTCGATATGGTGATCTTTTCTTTGTTTTAGGTGCGAGATATACACCAACTTTTGTTTTCTTTGAAGCTGATCAAACGCCCGTTGGTGCCATTACAGGAGCATATCCGCCGGAAATATTTTTGGATGTTTTAAAGTACGTAAATTATGATCTTAATAATGAAATTAGCTTAGATAAATTCATTCAAGAACAAATTGGGAAAAATATTGATATTCAACCAAAAACAATTTATTTAAGCCAAAATGAAATAGAAAGATTAGTTTATCTTGATCCTAATACAAAATTATACGATTCAAAAAAACAACTCGATCCTTTTACAAATATAGTTTTAATAGATCCATACAAAAACTCTTCAGACTTAGATGAGTTCTATATAAAGATCATTGAAGAAAATCTTTAATTGTATAACTCTAGTTCTTTAAGGAGTTCTTCTTTTTTCAAATCACCTTTAATATTTCCCCTTATCTGACTGCCTCCACCTTGGAGGCTTTTTTGTTTTTTCAATTTTTCTATAAAATCCTTGCAATTTATAACTTTTGAAAAAATAGTGATTGTTTTACTTTCCCCATCGTAAATACATAAGATATATTCCTCTAAATCAACGTATTTATACAAAAAATCTGCTGCTTCATTTTCTTTCTCACAATAAATTACTTTTTTGTTATTTATTAAGATTGCATCTTTTTTTAATTCATTAGCTAAATAAAACGCTGCATACTCAGATATTTTTCTTATTTTATTTCTACTCTCTTTGTTTTCTTCAATAATATTTTCTATCTTTTTTTCCAATTCGTCTATTCCAGATGTTAGTTTTTGAGAAATTTTTTGGAATATCCTGTCTTTTTTTGAATAATCATTCAACGCTCTAGTTCCTGCAACAAAATACACTCTTGTTAAATTTCCCTTTATTTTTTCAGAGTTTAATATTTTTATTAGATTTATGTTACCTGTATTTTTTACATGAAACCCTCCACATGCCGATGTATCGAAATCACCAATCTTTATTAACCTTACGTCTCCAGAAATCTTTTGACTTAAAGGTTTTCTTAATTTATAATTTTTGATATCTTCTATAGAAGTAATTATTTCTTCTACTTTTATACATCTTGCTATAATCTCGTTTGAAAGGGTTTCAGCTTTCTTAAAAATCTGTACGTCAATAAATTCTCTGTCTAAATCAATAGTTGAATATTCATTGTCCATTCTAAAAGACAAGGTCTTTATTGATGCAACTTCTTCAAATGCCGCTGATAAAATGTGCTGGGCGGTATGTTGCTTTGAAATATCTTCCCTTCTCTCTTCATTAATCTTGTAAGTGTAATTTCCAATTTCTAAGTATTTGTCTATAACCACTGAATCTTTTGTAACCTCTAGGATTCTTGCTTCATCTATTTTACCTCTGTCTCCTAACTGTCCACCTTTACCATCTGGGTAGAAAGGTGAATCTTCTAAATAAGCTATGTATCTTCCCTTTTCTTTATTTTCTTCGAAAATTTTTTTGATTTTAACAGTTCTGTTCAATCTAATTCCTCCATTTTTTTATTATTTTTTCCCTAAACAAAGATTTTATTATATAATTATACTAAATAAGAAATTTTGATAAAAGAGAGAGTGATCTTTTTTGAAAAAAATATATTGGATTCTTATTATTATCTTCACGACTACAAGTCTATTTTCCAATTTAATAGTAAATAATTATGAACACACAGAGATTATAGATTTTTTTGTAAATCCATATAACGGGGAAATTGCAACAATCGTAGAGAATTATTATGTAAAAACTTATGATCCTGTTGAAAAATCTATTAATAAATACTACAAGACATCCTCTTTGCCAACACATGTAATTTGGATAATGGATAATAAATACACTTTGATTGCAGAAGAAAGTGGAATAATAGAGGTTTTTAACAATGACTCTTCACTATTAAACTTTCTGATAAGTGTTAGTAATGAATCAATAACACATATTTCAACTTTTGAAGACAAAGTCGCCTTTACATCATTAGACAAAACTGCTTATGTATACAATATTACAAAAAGAAGGCTAGAATACCATAGAAAGTTCTCAACAAACCTTGTATCCATCAAATTTTATAATAGCAACTCAATATTAATAGGCGATCATCAAGGAAATATACATTTAATAGATTATACAAATGGAAATGAAATTAATACAAAAAAGATAGATAATTATTCAATCTTAGAGATGGAAATAGTAGAAGACAAAATATTAATTTTTACTATGAATGGGAATGTATATCTATTAAATTATCAACTAGAAACAATCAATTCAATAAACATTGGGCAAAGAATTATAGAGGTTTCTTTTTCTCCAAACAAAGATAAATTCGCAGTTTTAACTCTAAATAATACTTTGTTCTTTTACGATTCCTTTACTCTACAAAATACATCTCAATTTAATTCCACTTTGTTAAATCCTAAAAGTTTCGATTGGAATTACATCACCCCAGAATACATATATATAAATAATGGTTCTGATATATACTCTTTTAATATAACTACCAGAAATTTAGAAAAAGTTTTAGAATTAAAAAAATCTGACGTTGTCAAATTAATTAAACAAGATAAACTAATCTACTATTTATCTACAAACAACGAAATCGGCATTCTAAATACTGACTCGGGAAAAATAGTTAAAAATCTTAGTTTTAATGAAGAAATAAATGATTTTATAATTACCAAAAATCAAGATATAATCATTTGTAATAACCTTGGATACGTTTCTATATATGATATAGAAGGCAATTTAAAAAAAAGTAAGAAGATAAGTGATTCAAGACTAACAACATTGGAGATTTCCCCCGAAGAAAATTTTTTAGTCGTTGGTGGATGGGGCAATAAAATTTATGTTATTAATATCGATGATTTAAGCATCTATAAAACGGTTGAGAACCTTCACAATAACTGGATAAAAGATATCTCCATCAACTCTACAGGAAATCGAGTTGCAGTTAGTGCGTTAGATAAAAGAATAAGTGTATCAATGTTTCCTGGCTTTCACCTACCAACATTTATAGAAGATTTTTTGTATATAATATGGTCAATAGATTGGGCAAATAACTCTAACTTTCTTGCTTTTGGTGGCTTTGATGGAACTTTACATATTTGGGATGCTAGATTTGAAAATTTATATAAAAAATTTGAAGTTGTGACGTCTCCTATAAATATTGTTAAATGGAGCCCTGATGATAATTACTTAGCTACTGGAACTACTGCTGGAATTGTTTATGTTTGGGATTTTAGAAGCGGGTCTTTGAAATCCATTATTAATGTTTCTAATTCAGAAATCTTAGATTTATTTTGGAGTGATGATGGAAGATATTTGTTTGTTTTAAGCAGAGGAAATTTAATAAGCCTAATAGATTTGCAGCAAATCAATGTGATATTACAAACTCTTATCTTCGAGAAAGGATATTTTGTTTCATACAGAAAAAACGGAGAATACTCTACCAATATCCCTCCAGAGAAAGAAAGTAATTACTTTTATAAAAACAGACCTATAAGTCTTTTTGAATCTGTAAAATTTCAGAGAATAGATTCTATAAATATTAGAAGTTTAGAAGCCCCAATAATAGAAGCTCCTTCAGAGTTTTTAATAACTAGCAGAAATAATTTATTGCCCATCAACATATTTGATAGTGAATTTATAACTAAAGTCCGAATACTTGATCAAACTTTCACAATTAATAGTGATTCTTACTACTTATCTATGAGAGTAAACTTAGAAAAACTTAAGTCAGATGTTTTAGAAATAGAAGCCTTTGATAGTGATGGAAACAGATCACTAAAAACTGTCCATTTAAGATACGAAGATATTTACGTCCAAGTATTTACGAATCAAGCTGAAATTACAAACATCAATAACGAAGTAATAGCAATTGTAAACCGTGGAGATATTTTAAAATTAAAGGGAGTTTTAGGAGACAGTTACCGAGTTGAATACAAAGACAAAGAAGGTTTCATCAAAAAAGCTTATGTAACTTTAAATACAAATCCTTTTTAAACCAGTGTTTTAACACCCAATTAAAAAGCCTCTTTCTAAAAAAGAGGCTTTCTATATTTTCAATAAACCATTTAAGCTTTTGCTTTTTTTCTCTTTCGACTTACAAATCCAATAATTATTGGGCTGGCTATGTATAAAGAAGAATAAGTACCTATTATGACACCAATCGTCAGACCGAAAGCAAACGAAGCGATAGATCTTCCACCAAGGATAAACATCATAAAAACTACAATAAAAGTTGTTATGGAAGTGTTTAAAGATCTTATAATTACCTCGTTAATACTTTTGTTTGTTATTACTTCAATAGGGGTTCCTCTGCTTTTAGACCTGTTTTCCCTTATCCTATCATAGATAACTATAGTATCGTTCAAAGAATATCCTGCTAACGTTAAAAAAGCTGCTATAGCTGTTAAATTCATTTCTATGCCAAATAACGAATAAAAACCTAAAGTAATAATTACATCATGTGCTAAAGCAATGATGGCACCAACTCCATAAACGAATTGAAATCTAATGGTAATATAAGCTAATAAAACAACTAAAGCAATTATTACTGCATACCAAGCATAGGATCTTATTTCTCTAGCAGCATAACCTGAAACATCGTTAAACTGTTCTACTTTTAAATTAGAATCAGAAAAAACTTCTTCAAGACCACTTATAAACTTTTCTTTTTCTTCTAAAGATGGAAAAGAATCTCTCACTGTTATTATGTAGAAATATTTATCGCTTGAGCCTACACCAGGATTAGTTTCTATAATTCTAGCTGTAGCATAATTTGGGTCAATGATTTGCATTCCTTCTCTCAATTCCTCAATTGTGTATTCTTTATCAAAAGATAAAATAATTTCACTTCCACCAGAAAAATCTACTCCAAAGTTAAACCCTTTTACAAAAATAACGATTAACGAAAATATTATTAAAGCAAATGATATATAAAGAAATAATTTTCTCTTACCTACGAAATCTAGATTAGGCATCACTTAACTCCCCCTTTTTCCACAACAATACCTTTAACATATTTTTCAGGTTTTAAAAATCTTGAAGTACTTTCTAAAAGCAACCTACTAACAACTAAATTTGTAAACATGGCTCCTAAAACACCTATAATCAAAGTAACTGAAAATCCTCTGATACTTCCTGAGGTGAAAAAGAACAATACTAAACCAGCTAAGATAGTTGTCAAATTTGCATCAAAAATAGTTGAAAAAACTTTATTAAATCCAAACTTCACTGCCGTTAAAGGGGGCCTCCCAACTCGAAGTTCTTCCTTTATTCTTTCATATATAATAATGTTGCCATCTACCGTAGTACCAAAAGTTAGGATAATACCTGCAATACCAGGGAGAGTTAGTATTGCACCTGTCCAACTTAAAATACCCATCAACAATAATGAGTTATATAATAAAGCTATTACAGCAACAATTCCCATCCATTTATAAACTACTATCATGTAAATCATCACAATTAGTAACCCAATAATTCCAGCATTAATAATCGTTGTAACTATATCTCTTCCTAAGGTAGGGCCTAAAGTTCTTTCTTGGAATTTGATCAAATCAACGGGTAAATTACCGGATTTAATTAAAACTGCAATATTTTGTGCTTCTTGCAAATTTTCAATCCCACTAATTTCTGCTCTACCTTGTGAAATCTTTTCTCTTACAACAGGGGCTATTATAGCTTCGTTGTCTAAGATTATGGCTATTCTTTGATTTACAAGATTAGCTGTTGCAAGTTCAAACTTTCTTCTACCTTCGTTGTTAAAACTCAAATTAACAACGAATCCTGCTCCTTGAGGGTTGAGAGAAGCGACTGTATCGCTAACATCTAATCCGGTGATTTGAAAAGGATCATCACCAAATTCAAAAATATTCTTTACCCTATACCAAACATTAGGGTTATTACTATCCCTAACGTAACTGTACATTTCGATTTCTTCTCCGTCGATAGTTACTACTCTATTTCTTGTAATTTGAGGGACTGTTGAAGATTCAACCACCTCCAAAACTTCGGCAAAATACAATTTCCCCTTACTACCTATCAATTCCTCAGCTCTTTGTGTATCAGATATACCGGGTATCTCGACCCTAACCCTTCTTTCCCCACCAGAGTTAACTTCAGAAACTATAGCTTCTGTATAACCGGCACTATCCATTCTTCTTCTTAAAACTGTTATTACATTGTCAACAATTGTTCCCCCGTCTTGTCCTTCGGGTATATCTAAACTATACTCTAATAGGACTCCACCTTGTATATCCAATCCTAAATTAATATTCGGGAAAAACTTGAGTATGCTTATATCATTCTCATTATCAGAAAGAGGTAATATAATTCCTAAAAAAGCGAAAACTATAATTACTATTGTAAACAATGCCCTTATTCTTCGATTCCTCAACAACTTCGCCCCCTCTTTAAAACATGCTAAAAATATTTATTCTTCTGTTTTATCAGGTTTTTCAGCTGAAACTTCTTGTTCTCCTTCTGTATTACTTCTAGAAAGAACCGCTGCTACAGCATTTTTTGTTATATCAATTTCAGTTTTATCTGCTGTTGTAATTCTAATTCTCTCGTTAGTTATAGATATAATTTTTCCTATTATACCAGAAGAAGTAACTATTTTATCTCCTTTTTTCAATGCTGATAACATTTCCTTATGTTTCTTCTCTTGCCTTCTTTGAGGTAAAAATAACATCACCCACATTAATATTATTATAACCAAAAAGAAAAGTAAGCCTCCAAATCCACCGCCACCTGCAGGCGCAGCTTGAGCTTGCTCAACAACATTTGCCGAATCCGTTACTCCGGCAGGACCAAAGTTTATAAAATCAAATAACATAATACACCTCCAAAATTATTTTCTTAATATCATGCTTCTTTACCGTTAGATTTTACCATATTTTTTTGTTAGGGTCAATTATTTCAAAAACACCCTTTTGAAAATATCTAGAGTTTAAGTTACGTTTTCTAAAAATTGTGTTATTATATATGTAGATATTTATTGATATAAAAATATAAAAATGCTTTAGGGGGGTTTTTTATGGAAGAACCCGTTTATGCAAAAATCATCGATGGTGATATAATTTTTTATTTCACCAAAGGAAATACTCAAAAAGAACTATTTGAACACTTCAAAAAGGAACTAGTTAAGATGAAAAGCTTTTTTAACATAGGAGATAGTTTTTATGTTTATTTTGAAGACGGATCCCAGCATAACTTATTAAATAGCGTAATTAAATTCGCTAAAACTTTGGATTTAAACGTTGCAGGCGCTTATTTTGGTAAATTGCCTGAAGGAAAAGTGGGTAACAAAGAGTTAAATTTATCTAGTACCCAGATCTATAGAAAACATTTAAGATCAGGTCAAGTAGTACAAAATCCAGGGGACATAATTATTTTTGGCAATGTGAACCAAGGTGCCGAAGTTAATGCGGGCGGAAGTATTATAATATTCGGTAAGGTATATGGCACTCTTAGAGCAGGAATTACTTTAAAAAAGAATGTTTTTATTATAGCCTACGAGTTAAACTCCCCTTTAGTAGAAATTGCTGGTATTCCTTTCTTCAACCATGAGTGGCCTAAATCACCAGTATCTATTAGAATAGAGGAAAATAAAGCATTAGTCGAACCCGTTGAATTATAAAAAAATATACATAACACTGTAAGAGCAAAGGAGGCTACAAATGCGAACTTCTGAGTTAATCAAAAAATTGTCAAATTCTTTTGGCGTTTCTTCTCTTGAAAGTTATACTTTTCCTGTAATAGAAGAGGAACTAAAGAATATTGTACCAGATATTAAGCTAGAAAAAATTGGAATAGGTAATTTAATTGCTACATATGGAAGTGGTAAACCTAAAATTTCTTTTTTTGCCCATGTTGATGAAATTGGTATTGTCGTATCGAAAATTATTGATGAACATTTCGCTCGTCTAGCATCTGTTGGAGGAGTAGATCCTCGAACTTTAATTGGAAAGAGAGTGGTCTTCAAAACAGCAAACCAAGAAAAAATCGGTGTAGTTGGATTTTTGGCCCCACATCTTCAAAAAAAAGAAGACAGAGATAAATCACCATCGTTTGACGAACTTTTTATTGACTTCTCTATTTCTGGTGGCACAAAAGATTTAAATGTTGGCGATATGGGGGTTATAAAAACTGAAGCTATTGAACTTGAAAACAATAAGATAACCGGAAAATCTCTAGACAATAGGGTAGGATGCGCTGTTTTAATTAAATCATTAGAATACCTACAAAAATTACGTTTTGATGGTCAATTAATACTTTCATTCAACAAAGGAGAAGAAGTGGGACTTGTTGGAGCAAAAGGCAGTGCTGAGTATATTAATCCTGATTATGCCATAGTTACTGATGTAACCTTTGGAGAAAAACTTCCTGAAAATATAGAACCTATAAATTTAGGTGCTGGGCCAGCTATCGCTATCGGAACAACAGTTGATAGAACTATCTTTCAAGAACTTACTAAAATAGCGAAAGATAATAACATAAGTTATCAAGTAGAAACGATAACACGTAGAAGCGGAACAGAAGGGGATGTAGTTCAAATTGTAAATAGCGGGATAAAGACAGGTATTGTATCGGTCCCTATCTTAAATATGCATTCTCCAAATGAAGTTGTTGATGTAAAAGATATTGAAGAAACTTCAAAACTTTTATCTTTATTTGCTTTAAATGTTTCTGTAAAAGAGAAAGGGAGTAGTTCGAAATGAGAGAATATTTAAAAGAACTTACAGAAATTCCAGGAATAGCTTCCAGGGAAGAACAAGTTAGAGATTACATAAAAAATCAAATTGAAAATAAAGTAGATGAAATTTTTGAAGACAATATGGGAAATTTAACGGCATTTGTTCCAGGAAAAGACCCTTCAAAAAGATTAATGATAGATGCTCATATGGATGAAGTAGGTTTTATGATAACAAAAATAAACGATGATGGAACTTTTGGAATTTCTCCAGTAGGTGGAGTAGACCCAAGGGTAGTTAAAAGTCAACGGCTAAAAATAGAAGGGAAAATAACTGCTGTTGTTAATTCAATGCCCATTCATCTTGAAAAAGAAACTTCCAAAGTAGTAAATTATGATGTAATGAAAATCTACGCTGGCTTTTCAAATAAAGAAGAATCATCTGAAAAAGTTAATTTAGGAGATATGGTTACTTTCGACACTTCTTACCTTGAAAAAGATCATTATGCATTAGCAAAAGCCTTTGATGATAGAGTTGGTTGTTCCATTATGCTTGATTTAATTGATTTTTACCATAAAAATAATGAAACTCCCACTTATGATACATACTTCAATTTTGCAACTCAAGAAGAAACAGGCTTAAGAGGTACAGGAACGGCCGCTTCAAAGATCAAACCGGATTTTGCTATTGTACTAGAAGGAACTACTGCGGGAGATAACCCTGAAAACACTCCTGATAAATGGGCTACTCACATTGGAAATGGCCCTGTTCTAACCTTCATGCATAGCGGATTAGTTTTAAATAAAGAAATATTTGAAAAAATCGTAGATACTGCAAAGAATTTAGGAATAAAATATCAGTATAAAATGCGAACTGCTGGTGGAACAGATGCTGCAAGGCTTGCAAAAACTTTATACGGAATCCCCGCGGGCGTTATCTCAGTTCCATGTAGATATATCCATTCCCCTCAATCTATAATTGATTTAAACGACTATGAAAATACTTTCATCCTGGTAAGAGAATTAGTTTTTAAAACAGAATTTTAAAGGCAGGTGCATAAATTATGAAAGAGCTAATAAAAAAGATAACTGAATTATACGGACCAAGTGGAAGGGAAGAAAAGGTAAGAGATTTTATAAAAGAAGAGATTAAAGACCACGTAGATGAAATAAAAACTGATAAAATAGGAAACTTGATTGCTATAAAAAAAGGAAATTCTGGAAAAACTATATTATTTGATGCTCATATGGATGAAATAGGCGTTGTTGTTACACACATATTAGATAATGGTTTTTTGAAAGTAGAACAAGTTGGTGGGCAAGATGTTGTTAATTTAATTGGAAGTAGACTCAAATTGAACGATAGAATCGGAGTTGTTGGGGTTGAAGGAGAAAGTCAGAAAGAACTACAAGAAAATTATAAAAATTTATCTTTCGATAATATATATGTAGATATAGGTGTTTCATCAAAAGAGGAAGCGGAAAAAATAACTCCAATCGGTACTTTTGGAACTTTTTCCGATGGTTTTGTTGATTATGGGAATTACTGTTTATCAAAAGCCATGGATGACAGAATTGGTTGTGCTATTCTTATAGAAACCATAAAAACCATAAAAAATAATAAACATACAATTATTTTTGCCTTTACCGTCCAAGAAGAAGTTGGTATTGTTGGAGCTTTTGTTTCTTCATATGACTATGATGTTGACAGGGCTATAGCAGTAGATGTAACAGATTCTTTGGATACTCCAAAAGCTCTTAAAAGAATGAATATGGCCTTAGGTAAAGGACCTTGCATTAAAATAAAAGATAACCTATCAGTAAGTGACCGAGAAGTTGTAGAATGGATAAAAGACACTTCAATAAAAAATAATATTCCTTATCAACTAGAAGTGCTCACTTTTGGAGGAACAAATGCGGCAGGATATCAAAGAACAAAATCAGGTATCCCAAGCTGTACGATATCTATTCCAACAAGATATATTCACTCACCACACGAAATGATCGCATATAATGATGTAACCCACTCGGTTGAGTTGTTGTCAAAACTAACAGAAAGTGAATTTTAAATTTTCAATAAATCTATTTCGGGAGAGATTAAAACATGGTAAATGTAGCTTTGATAGCTCACGACAAAAAGAAGCTAGATTTAGCAATGTTCGCCAAAGAATGGAAAGATGTATTCAAAAATTGCAAATTATATGCCACAAATACCACTGGAAAAATCTTAAAAGAGAAAGTGGGATTAGAAATACAAACCTTTGAATCTGGACCGTTAGGAGGAGATTTGCAAATCGGTGCTTTGGCAGTATCCGGTAGAATTGATTTTGTTATTTTCCTTAGAGACCCCTTAACTGCTCAACCACACGAACCTGATGTATCTGCTGTTCTGAGAATATGTGATGTACATAATATACCTTTAGCAACTAATTTAGCAACTGCTGAAGCCATAGTCTTAGAGATTCAAAAAAAGCTTAACAATCAAAAGTGAAATTTTTCTAAAAAGATTGATTTTCTATATTAATAGGTAATATTATTTGCGGAAGTCTGGATTTCATAAGAACTTCATTTAAATATATTCTAAGATAGGGCCAAAGAATTTTATCTGCATAGTTTTCTAGATAGAATTTTTTGGCCCTAGAATTTTTTAACAATGATTCAAAATTTATATCAGTTTCAAAAATTTCTCTAAAAGTTATAGTGTAATATGCTACCCTAGTATTTTCTCTTTCCAGAAAGATTCTATAAGTTACTATTAAATTTAATTCTTTTTGAACTTGCTCATAAACATATCCTCTTTCTATAGAAATTTCATCAATTTTTTCCAATTGCTTTTTACTTGTTCTTTCAAAAAATTCACTCTCTAAAAAGATATTTTTAATTTTTAATTCTCTAAGAAGCTTTATCTTGTTGTTTTTTTCTTTCACAAAAAATCTACTCCTTATTTTATATTTATTATCAAATTATTCCTCTAATTTTAGGTGAAAAATCTCTTCGAAATTATCTTCATTATTAAAATTTGAATCTTTTTTTATTTTTTCATCATTTACTACCTCCAAATATAATTTTATCTTACCACCCAAAACTTCTGCAAGTCTCTGTAAGAACATAAAAGTGGGGTTATAATTACCTTTTTCAAATTTGGAGATAATAGCTTGAGTTGTACCCATCTTCTGTGCGAGACTTTTTTGGGTAATCCCTAATTGTAACCTTCTTTTCTTTATCTCGTACACGAAATCTAATAAAGAGCTCTTATCTATTTCTTCCCATTTATTTTCTTTCTCATTCAATTATCTCACCTCTCAATAAAAATATTTTAAAAGATTTTAATTTTTATATTTTTACTCAATTGTAACTTTTTTATATTTTAAAAAGATTAAAAGTATGTTATAATAATTATTACCAAACTAATTATATCCAATTAAATTTCTATTCAAAATATTTATTTATGAAGAAACAGTAAAGGAGTGAGATTGTGGAGCTTTTTGAATATATTTCGACTAATTCAAGTATTATTTGGAAAGAATTCCTGAATCATTTAAAGATTATTGGATTATCATTACCTTTTTCTATTGGTATAGGAGTTCCTACAGGAATCTTTATTTCCCGCCATCCTAAAGCTGCAAATATAGTAATATACATTGCAAGCATTTTAATGACCATACCTAGTTTAGCGCTTTTTGGAATCATGGTTGTTGTTCTTTCTCCTTTTGGTGCTGGATTGGGGGTAACTCCTGCAGTTATCGCTTTAATAATTTATTCTCTACTACCTATAATTAGAAACACATTAGTTGCTATTCAATCTCTTGATCCCGGAATGATTGAAGCCGCCAAAGGCATGGGCATGACAGAATCTCAGATTTTATTCAAAATCAGGTTACCATTATCTATAGCAACAATAATGTCCGGTGTAAGAAACGCTGTAGTCATGGGAGTAGGAGTAGCAACTTTAGGATACTTTGTTGCATCTGGAGGATTAGGATATTTTATATTCGCAGGTTTAAGCCGATCAAGATATCCAATGGTTATTACTGGGGTAATTTTAGTTTCAATTTTAGGTATTTTAGCTAATTATTTACTTCTAAAATTCGAAGATTTAATAACTCCTAAAGGATTAAAAATAAAAGATTAAAAACACTATAAAGAAATAGGAGGAACAATTTCAAATGGCTATACAATTAATAGATCTAACCAAAAAATATGGAGATTTCACAGCAGTTAACAATTTAAATATTGAATTTGAAGATCATAAATTAACGATTCTAATAGGACCTTCTGGATGTGGAAAAACCACAACATTAAAGATGATAAATAGATTAATTGAAAGAACCTCAGGGGATATTAAATTCGATGGAACTTCAATAGATGATATAAACCCAATTGAACTTAGAAGACGTATTGGTTATGTTATTCAAGAGATTGGATTATTCCCACATATGAATGTTTTTGACAATATAGCAGTTGTTCCGAGACTTTTAAAATGGACTGAAGATAAAATAAAAAAGAGGGTATATGAGTTAGTGGATTTAGTAAATTTGGAAGAATCTCAAACTTTAAAATATCCTGCTCAATTATCAGGTGGGCAACGGCAAAGAGTGGGTGTAGCAAGAGGTCTTGCAGCTGATCCAGATATTTTGTTAATGGATGAACCTTTTGGCGCTATCGATCCGATTAATAGAGAAACTTTACAAGATGCTTTTATAGAAATACAAGAAAAAATTAAAAAGACGATCATTTTTGTTACCCATGATATTAGAGAAGCATTAAAACTAGGAGATAAAATTGCAATTTTTAATGAAGGAAAACTCGTTCAATATGATGAGACACAACAAGTTGTTCAAAATCCAAAAAATGATTTCGTGAAAGATATTTTAGGTGAGGATAGCCAATTTAAATCCTTGGAATTCATGAAAGTAAAGGAAAGTTTATTCAAAGACATTCAAATATTCAAATTGAACGAAGATTTTGAAAAAATTAAAAGCAAATCAAAAAATTATTATCCTATCACCATATTTGTCAATCAAAATAATAAATTTATAGGCTTCGTTGAAACCAAAAAATTAAAACGCATACCCGATTTTTCCAGACTTCAAAAAGCATTTAAAAAAGATTTTGTCACAGAAAATTCTAGCTTATATGAAGCTTTGAATAAGATATTAAGTTCTTCTAGTACAAATATACCAGTAATCACAGATAAGCAAGAGGTCTTAGGAGTAATAAACTTAAAAGCTATATTCGAACAGATACCAAACAGTGAAGAAGTTTGAAAAGGAGGATAATATGGCTTTTTTTTCTTACGTAAGTCAGAATTTAGGATATATGGGAATAAAAGCTTTAGAACATTTATATTTATTCGCTATATCTTGGGCACTAGCTATTGTTGTTGGAATGTTAATAGGAATATACGTTACTCGCCCTGGTAGAGAAAGAGGAGGAAGAGTAGCTCTAATAATTACCGGTATGGCGCAAGCCGTACCAAGTATAGCTGTTATTGCTCTAGTTTTTATATTCATGGGAATAGGAGCTGCTCCAGCGATTTTCGCACTTTTTCTATATAGTATAGTCCCTATCACATTTAATACTGCTTCCGGGCTTTTCGGAATCGATAAAGATATGATTGAAGCAGCGAAAGGTATGGGCATGACCAACAGAATGATTTTATGGAGAGTTGAAATACCTAACGCAATACCAACTATTTTTTCAGGTATTAGAAACGCAGCTATTATAAACCTGGGAACAGCTACTATAGCATCAGCAATTGGTGCAGGAGGTTTAGGAGAACTTATCTTTATCGGACTAGGTACGTTCAAATATGAAATGATATTAGCCGGTGCGATACCTGTTTCAATAATGGCTGTCTTAATTGATCTCATTCTAGGAGTAGTTCAAAATAAAATGACATCGGAAGGTCTCAAATTACAAAGTGAATAAAGATATATTGGTTTACTTTCTTTCCAAAATCTTTTAATGGAGGTGTTAACATTGAAAAAATTGGTATTACTTCTTTTAATAGGTGTTGTTTCATTAACTAGTGTGTTTGGAGCTACTTTAACCGTTGGTGCAAAAAATTTCACTGAGCAATATGTTTTAGGTAATTTAGCATCATTACTTCTTGAAGAAAATGGTTTTCAAATTGTCGAAAGATTTGGACTAAGTTCTTTAGTTGCAAGACAAGCCTTGTTAACAGGACAAATTGATTTATACGCAGATTATACAGGTACAGCATGGGTTACTTATCTTGACCAAGAAGAATTGATAGCAGATCCCGATGAATTACTTCAAAAAGTAAGAGAATTAGATGCAGAAAATGAAATAGTTTGGCTTGATAGGATCAACGCTAATAATACCTATGCATTAGCTATACGAAGAGAAGATCATGAAAAGTATGGATTTGAAAATTTATCTGATTTAGTTGCTTATTGGAATGAACATCCTAAAGAATTTGTTGTAGGAGTTGGTTATGAATTTTACGAAAGACCAGATGGATTCTTTGCTTTTGCAGAACATTACGGTTTAAATATTCCAAATTCTCAAGTATCAACTATGGATGACGGTTTGACTTATGAAGCTCTTGCAAACAAAAAAATAGACATAGCAATGGTCTTTGCCACCGATCCAAAGATTTTAAGATATAATTTATACGTTCTTGAAGACGACTTGAACTTCTGGCCATACTATCATATTTCTTATGCTGTAAGGGAAGATGTATTAAATAAATACCCGGAAATTGAAGAAATATTGAGACCACTTACTTTATATCTTAATCAAGATGTACTTATAAGGTTAAACTATAGAGTGGATATCGAAGGATTAGAACCTAAAATAGTTGCAAGAGATTATTTGGAAGGTTTAGGACTAATAGATTAAGTTTAAAAATTAAAAAACCGGGACTATCCCGGTTTTTTATTTTCTTAAAGAATTCGCTAACTTTGATCCAGAAAATTGAATGATTTGAGTTAATAAGATTAAAATCGCAACATCATATAATAAAACATCCATTCTAAATCTTTGATAACCATAATTTATAGCCATTGCTCCAAGCCCCCCAGCTCCTACTGCACCGGCTATCGCTGTATAAGTAATCAAGTTAATAATCAATAAAGTTATATTAGAAATCATCTCAGGAGCAGTTTCAGGCAACAATACCTTCAAAACAAACTGCCTGTTTGTCATACCCATCGAAACTGAGGTATCCCACAATCCTTGTGAAAGATTATTAAAAGAGTTTTCAGCGAGTCTTGCCATAAAAGGTATTGCGGCAATACTTAAAGGAACAATAGCCGCAGTCGAACCAATTATCGTACCAGTCAACAATCTTGTCAATGGAATTATCAATATTATCAAAATTATAAAAGGTATGGATCTAAAAATATTTACAATCCAATCAAGTACAGAATATAACTTTCTAGAGGAACTATTGTTACTTTTAGATAGTAAATAAAGCGCTATTCCCAAAGGAATACCTAACAATATTGATATAAATCCTGAAACAAAAGTCATGTACAACGTTTCAAGTGTGGCTACTATAAGATCTTGGACCATTTATTTCAGCACCTCAACTTTATAAACTTTGGCAGAAAGTTCTTCTAGAAATTTCTCCATCTCATTTTCATCAGAAACAACTTCTAAAATTAAAGTTCCGTATGGGTTATCTTTTAAATGTTCTATTTTGCCATAAAGTACATTTAACGTAATATCATACTTTTTAGAAACTTCATGTAATATAGGTTCATGAGTTTTTTCGCCCCAGAAAACTACTTTTATCAACCTGTCGTGTTCACCTTTAACTACTTCTCTAACTTTTTTCCAATCAATATTTATTTCCTGATAAAATTCTTTATTTAATTCGTTTTCTTTTTCTATAAAAAATTCGTGAACTTTACCAAAGAAATCAACACTACCATTTTTTAAATAAACTACTTTATCACATATCTTCTTAATAACATCCATTTCATGTGTGACTATCAATATTGACTTTTTAGTACTCTTGTTAATCTCTAATATCAAATCAAGTATCTTTTGAGTGGTACTTGGATCAAGCGAAGAAGTAGGTTCATCGAATAAAATAATATCAGGATTACTGATTAATGCTCTAGCAATAGCTGTTCTTTGTTTTTCTCCACCAGAAAGTTGGGATGGATAAGCATCTTTTCTATGAGACAGATTAAGATCATTCAATATTTTATCTACAGATGATTTTATATCTACTTTAGCAATTTTTTCTATCTCTAGCGGTAAAGATACATTTTGAAAAACCGTTCTCGAACTTAACAAATTAAAATTTTGAAATACTATACTTATTTTCTTCCTTATTTTTCTTAATTCGTTACTCTCTAAATGAGTTATCTCCAAATCATCCAAATAAATTTCCCCGGAAGTGGGCGATTGGAGGAGGTTGAGTGTTCTTAAAAGAGATGTTTTACCTGCTCCAGAAAGCCCAATTATTCCTAAAATTTCTCCATCTTCTACGGTAAAGTTTATATTTTTTAAAACATGCAAGTTTTCGTCATATACAAGATTAAGATCTTTTATTCTTAACACTTATAATATTCTCCTTTTAAAAAATTAGAAAACAGGAACTACTGCTCCATTGTATTTTTCTAGGATAAAGTTTCTTACCTTTTCCGTAGTTAACACTTCAACAAGTGCCTTAACTAACTCATCATCAGCTCTATTTTCTTTAACCGCAATTATATTGGCATACGGAGATTCAGCTCCTTCATAGAAAACTGCATCTTTTAATGGATTTAAATCAGCTTCAATAGCATAATTTGTGTTAATAACTGCTCCTACAACGTTCTTGTCACTCTTATAAGTTCTTGGCAAATAAGGTGCTTCTAATTCCTTGAATTTTAAACCATAAGGATTTTCAAGAATATCTTTAATAGTTGCAACCAAAGGATCTTCTCTATCGTTTAATTTTATAATCCCGTTTTCTTGAAGTAATAACAAAGACCTTCCTTCGTTTGTTACATCGTTAGGTAGTATTATCAAATCACCTTTTTTTAAATCTTTTAGATCCTTTTTTAAATAGAAACCCATAGGTTCAACGTGTATCTTAGCAATAGAAACTAAATCATTTATACCCCTTTCTCTTGTAAAAGTTTCTAAATAAGGTTCGTGTTGAAAATAATTCGCATCAATTGAACCATCTTCCAAAGCCAAATTAGGTTGTACGTAATCTGTGAAGATAACTATATCCAATTTTACTCCCGTCTTTTCTTCAAAATCATCTTTAACAAACTCAAGGATTTCTGCATGTGGAACAGGTGTAGCTCCTACTTTAAAGCTTTTTCCCCCTCCAAATCCAAATGCAGCAAAACCAACTTGATTTAATAAAACTCCAAAAAAAACAAATAGAATCAATACCTTTACTACTCTTGTGTTTATTTTCATGTGTACTCCCTCCCTAGGTTTTAGTTTTTAGATAAATATTAAAAAACCTCTTCCTGGGTATGGAAGAGGTTTAATTATTTATAAATTTTTCCTCTCCTTATCTCCCAGAATTCCTCTGCAGGATTTGGCACCGTTACATGATATTTTGTATCATGTAGGTTGCCGGGCTTCACAGGGCCAGTCCCTCCACCACTCTTGATAAGGAAATTTATTAATTTTAACTAATAATACCATATTTATTTTTAAAAGTCAAGACAACATCTTTCTCTTTCCAAAAGAAAAATTACAAATAATTCTTATCTATTCCAACTTGTTTTAATATTTCTTAGTCTTTTCGTTAACATAAATATGATGACTACCTTTTACTCTATCCAATTTAAAACCATTTTTTCTCAAAGTCCTTATTATCTGTTTAGAATTAAAAGAAGGTAATTTTGACATTTAAATATCAACCGTCAATGTATATTCTAAAGTTTTATCCTCGGTAGGTATTTCTTCCCCATTTTCAATCAAACTTTCTAAATACAAATCGATAGCCTCTTTAGCCATTTTTATAGCTTCTTCTATTGTTTTTCCGTAGGTAACACATCCTGTTAATGTTGGAACTATTACTGTGTATCCTCCTTCCGGTTCTTTTCTCAAAAGTATCTTATAAGTCAATTTTTTCATATAATCACCTCAAAGTTTGTCTTTCTTATTTAATTATACCATACGTTATACAATACTATATATACCATACTTATTTTGAAATTAGCATATATACTGTGATATAATAATTAGTGAATAATCAAACAAACATGCAAGGAGGAATGAATATGAACGGTAATATAAAAATCAGTGATAATGTTTATTATGTTGGGGTAAATGATAGGGATACAGTGCTTTTTGAAAAACTTTGGCCTCTTGAAAAAGGGGTTAGTTATAATTCTTATCTAATAGTAGATGAAAAAACTGCCTTAATAGATGCTGTTAAAGAAACAAAAATCTCTGAACTTTTTTCCAAGATAAGACAACTTTTAAATGGCAAACCTCTTGATTACCTTATCGTTAATCATATGGAACCAGACCATTCTGGGGCTATTCCGGAACTTCTACATGAATTTCCAAATCTTAAAATTATTGGAAATCGAACTACATTTCAATTTATGCAAAACCTATATCAAATACAGGACAACTATCAAGAAATAAAAGATGGAGATCTTTTAGACTTGGGAAATCACAAACTAAAATTTTATCTTACCCCGATGGTTCATTGGCCTGAAACTATGATGACTTATGATGAAACTGATAAAATTCTTTTTTCAGGCGATGCTTTTGGAGGATTTGGTACATTAGATGGAGGAATATTTGATGATGAGGTTAAGATAGACTTTTTTGAAGATGAAATTAGAAGATACTTTTCTAATATAGTTGGAAAATACTCCCCTATGGTTCAAAAAGCTTTTGGAAAATTAAATGAAGCTAATATTGAAATAAAAATAATCGCTGCAACTCATGGCCCTGTATGGCGAAAAGATCCTCAAAGAATATTTACATTATACGATAAATGGAGTAAATATGAAACAGAAAAAGGCGTTGTAATTGCATATGGGTCAATGTATGGAAACACCGAAGAAATGGCAGATTATATAGCAAGAAAGCTCGCCGAAGATGGAATTAAAGAAATTAAAATTATGGATGTTTCCAAAACTCATATATCTCATATAATAAATGAAATTTGGAGGTATAAGGGTTTAATATTAGGGAGTTGTACATATAACCAAGGACTTTTCCCATATATGGAATCTTTAGTTCAATGGTTATCTCACAATAATATTAAAAATCATGTCTTAGGTATCTTTGGTACATATGGATGGAGTGGTGGTGGAGTATCAACTATAGTAAAATACAATGAACAGATGAAATGGCCCCTCGTGTATGAACCAGTAGAAGCAAGACTTTCTGCAAAGGAAGATGATTTTAAAAAATTGGATGAACTTGCAAAAGCTATGTCTAATAAAATAAATTCATGAATCTGTAAATCATTATCTTTTTTGTCGTGTTAAAATACTAGAAGAAATAATTTCTCTTCTAGTATTTTTTTACTTTTGGTTTTCTTAATGAAAAAGAGGTGATTTTAAAAATATGGAACAAAAAACTAAAACAAGAATATCTAGAGCACAACTTTGTGAAGAAATAAAACCTGGTCCCTCATCAATAATAATTTTTGGGGCATCAGGAGATTTAACTTTTAGAAAATTGATTCCTTCTATATACACACTTTTTAAGAAAAATTTACTACCTGAAGAGTTCTTTTTGTTAGGTATAGCAAGAACTAAATACACAGACGAAGAATATCGAGAGAATATAAAGTCACGACTATTAGAAGAAAAAGAAGATTTATTCATTGTTGATAAATTTTTAGAAAAAATATTCTATCTCTCAGGTTATTATAATGATGATTCTTTATACACAAATTTAAAAAATCGTCTTAATCTTCTTGATAATATTTTTAAAACAAACCAAAATTATTTATTTTATCTCTCTACACCTCCAAACGTTTATCTAGAAATAATAAAACGTTTGGGAAATTTTGAATTAACTGTCGAAAAAGAAGGAAGTTATTCAAGAATAATTATAGAAAAACCATTCGGAAGAGACTTAAAAACCTCCCAAGAAATAGACAAAGAATTACACAAATATTTAAACGAATCTCAAATATACAGAATTGATCACTATCTTGGAAAGGAAACCGTTCAGAATATTATGATGCTCAGGTTCGCAAATATTGTTTTTGAACCTATTTGGAATTATAAATACATAGATAACGTTCAAATAACTGTTGCTGAAACACTTGGTGTGGAGCACAGAGCCGGCTACTTTGAACAAGCTGGTCTATTAAGAGATATGTTTCAAAACCATATGATGCAACTTCTAACTCTTGTTGCAATGGAACCTCCAGCTTCTTTAGAAGACAGAAGTGTAAGAGATGAAAAAAATAAATTACTAAAAAGTATAAGATCCTACGATAAAAAAGATATAGACAAATATTTTGTAAGGGCTCAATACAAAGAAGGGTTTTTAAACGGTGAAGAAGTCTCCGCTTATCGATCAGAAAAAAATGTGAACCCAAATTCTAATATTGAAACATTTGTTGCGGGCAAATTTAATATAGACAATTGGAGATGGAGTGGTGTTCCTTTTTATTTAAGAGCTGGAAAAAGACTCAAAAGAAGAGTTACTGAAATAGCGATAATTTTCAAAGAAGTTCCACATTCTATCTTTGCAAAAAATAATCTTGATTTAGAGCAGAATATTTTGATACTCAACATCCAACCAGATGAAGGTTTCTCACTAAAAATACAAGCGAAACAGCCTGGCTCTAAACTTTGTTTAAACACGTTAAGTATGGATTTTAACTACAACGATTTTTTCAAATTTAAAGGTCCTGATGCCTATGAAAGGTTACTACTAGATGCAATGGTTGGAGATCAAACCCTTTTTGTAAGAAGCGATGCAATGGACGTGTCTTGGAAACTTTTCACACCACTTTTAGAAAAATGGGAAGAACAAAAAGATAAAGGTTTACTATTTTATCCCGCTGGTAGTTGGGGTCCTATTGAATCTTTTAAACTATTAGAAAAAGACCAAAGACAATGGCGCAACTTAGAATTAAACCAAGAGGGAGAAGAGATACGTGCAGATAAAGTTTTTTGAGGAAGAAAAAGATTTTATAGATAAATCAGCTAATTTTATATACAAACTCATTTCTACATATCTTAAAAAAAAGAACGAATTTACTTTAATGCTTTCTGGAGGAAAGACACCTATTCCTGTTTATAATAAACTGGGTGAAGAATACAAAAACAAAATAAATTGGCAAAATGTTCATTTGTTTTGGGGTGATGAACGATACGTTGATAAAAGTTCGGATTTAAGTAATTTTAAACCTGCTTTCGACTCTTTAATTAGTAAGATAGAAATTCCTGATAAAAACGTTCATAGAATAAAAACGGAATTAGAACTGGAAAAAGCAGCTAAAGAGTATGAAAAAGAAATAGTAAACTTTTTTGAAAACGATGAACCTGTTTTTGATTTAATAATGCTTGGTTTAGGTAACGATGGACATACTGCTTCTATCTTTCCAGATAGTGAGATCATAAATGAACATGAAAGATTAGTCGTTAATACTGCTCCTTATGGATCCCCAAAAGTACCAAGAATAACTGTAACTTACAAGATTTTGGACAAGGCAGAAAACATTTTGTTTTTATCTTCCTACAAGGGAAAAGAAAAAATTATAGACCAAATTATCAAAGAACCAAAAATTGCCGAAAAAAAATATCCCGCTGCCAAAGTTAATGCCAAGAATATCTTTATGTATATTAAAAAATAAGGGACTTAAAAATCAGTCCCTTAAAAATTTATTAATTTTTTATTTCTTTAATTAAAAGTAGAAGGGGAAAATAATTTTAAAATTCTGCTATAAGTGAAAAAGAAAGATACTTATCTTCTTCAAAAGCCGTAAGATCGTCTGTGGGCATTTGATTACCGAATGAAACCTTCAATTCAACTGGTATATCGTCTCCTGAAACTTTAAAATTAATATCATATCCAAAATTTTCATCGGCGTTATAGTACAAATTACCTCCTATCCTATACAATTCCGATAGTGTATAGCCTGCTCCTACCTTAACTGCAAAGAAATTATCCACTTTCATCTCATAATATGCAGCTCCATCCACATCAATATTTCCAAGGATCAAATATCCATCTAGCATTAAATCCTCATTTAACATGGAGTATCCCAAATTAATACCGTATTTATCCTCTTTTTCATAACCTGCAAGGATTTTATCAAATTCTAAATCTTTCATTTCAACTTCTGCATAAAAATCAAATACATCTCCTCTAAAAACTAAAGACGTAGAATCAACCGTATCAAATAAAACGCTAAAACCATAATCACCGAAGAAATAACTTCCAAAAACATCATATTTCAGTTTGTCACTTTGAGAATAGATATTTAAACCAACATTCAAATCATTCCAGTTATAAAAAAATCCAAAACCCGGTAATTTTTTTTCTGGATTTTCATATTCAAAAACATAATTTGGATTAACCTCTGATTTGTAAAAAGCTCCAAATGATAGATTTTCAAATCCCCAAAATGCCTTCATCCCTAGAACTTTAAATTGATAATTAGTAGAATCTGCTCCTATTTTTAATTCTAAATCAGAATTTTGAACATTTGGATTTAAACTTAACACAACTTCATTTGAGACCTTCGGACCTGCAAAAAATCCAGTCTCTTCTTCTAACTTTGTCTTCAAACCAAATTTATATTCGCCAGAAATAAAAGAGGAAGCACCTTCTTCTTCTGATAACCCAGTAACTATTTGTAACTTTCCATTAACAAGTATTAACTCAAATTTTGAATTCCTTCCCCCATATGGATCAGGGATATAATCTGGAGACTCTGGGTCTTCGTACCAATCTGTTCCATTTACCACGTACTTGTATTCATAAACTCCAGGTTGTAAATTAGTTACATAAACCCAAACTCCTTCATAATATTCCATTTCCCAAGCTGAAGTACTCCAATTATTGAAAGTTCCAGCTACAAAAACCGTATCTGCTGTTGGGTTTTCATACTCAAAAACAACCATTCCATCTTCAACGTAAACCTTGGAAAAAGAAAATACTATCAGCAAAGAAAATATCCCAACAAATATGAATTTCTTCATCATTCCACCTCCAAAATTTCTCTATTTTTGTTTTTTTTATTAATTAAAAGTAATAAGTTGTCGTTATACCAATCTGTCTTTTAAATTGAAGCGAATTTTCAAAATCACCATCACCAACATATAATTTTATATTACCATTTGGAAGATTGTAACCCATTTCACCATATACTGTAAAATATTTTTCTATTATACCTTGTATATATTGAACCTTAACTAACGTAGAAATCTGATCGAAATTTCTTGAAACATCAACATAATATAGTTCACCTAAAGATTGAAACGCCGCTTCTGAAACTGGATTACCAAAGGCATACTTCATATTTCCTTTAAATCCTAAAACCTCATAATTTCCTTCCAAATATAATCTAAAAGGTTTGTATGTTGTTATATCTGTCCAATCATCCTCCCAGCCTCTCTTGTACAATGAAACCTTATACCAATTCAAAAATGGAATGGAAAGTTCTTGATTATATGTCACAGATATTTCAGAACCATCCATGTTAAAATCAGAAAAAGATCCTTCAAAATCTGGAGATACATACAATTCAAAATTATTTATATATAGATTACTTCTCAATCTATCTATTTCTGTTTCTTTACTAAAATCAACTTCTAGTTTATTTGTCAAACGAATATCTTTATATTTAGTTTCTAAATAAATATTTTCGTTTAAACTATCGGGAGAATACCCTCTATAAAAATTATCCGCTATATAAGTAGTATTGAAATTATAAGAAAATTCCCCTAATTTACCTTTTACTCCACCAAATAAAATATAATTTTCATCAATATCATATGAAGCGGTATAAACATCTTGCTGATAAGAAAATACAGCTTCTCCATATGGTTCAATGGCTTCAAATACTCCTATATTAAAGTCAAAACCTATAAGTTCGTTATAATCTAAAAATTTATTTTTGTAGTCTTTTAAATATAAGACACTTGAATTTATTCCAATAAATTCAGGGAGCCTATAATGTAGTAGATTAAGCATGTATCCGGATTTATCAACAGCGTAAAAACTTAACTTACCCCAATTATCTAAATCTGAATAGATTTTGATCCCATCCACTGCCTCTACTTTTTCGTTGTTTACTATCTTCAGCCAATCATCCGTAGATACACTTCTCCTATTCCAATAGGTTGTAAAATCTAATTTTTCAAACTTATATTTAAACTCGGAAGAAGAAACCAATAAATTATCATTTGCATCCTTGTTTAAATTAAATTCACCTCTCAACCCATCTCCAAAAAACTTGAAGTAAAGATCTGCCTTGTTGAAATTATCATAAAGCAACGCATCTTCTTCTTGAGGAAATTCATAATTTAAGTTAAATTCTACACTTCCACCAAGATTAACAGATCCAAAGAAAATAGTTATGGATAATACAATTATCGAAATTAAAAATAATTTCTTAGCTTTCAACTTAATTCACCTCGCTTTCTTCAAACCAAACATAACTTATTCTAGGATCAAAATAAACTGTTATTTGGTTGGTGTTACTTTTTAGAGTGTATACAGCGTCAGAAGAATCTCTTGAATATACTTCAGAATTGAAGATCATATTCCAAGGACGCCAATCTGAGCTTGGTTTAATTTTATATGATATTGTATCTCCAGCATTAAAATCTTTTTCTATATTAGCCACTAAAATCCCTTCTAATTCTTCGAATTTAACAGCACCTGCATCCCAAGTATCACTACCCCAGTTACCAGCAAAATACCAATCAACATAATACCTTGAAGAATCGCCTACTCCTACTGCTAAATTCTCTTTCATTTTTGAAGGGTCAGCATAAATAGTAATTGTTTCTAATTCATTTTCCTCAACTACATCTTTCCATATTGGTATAGAATCACTCACAACATTTCCGTCTTCTTTTACATTAAAAACTTTGTAATAACTCAAATCATAAATAACACCATCTTCATCAACTTGTGAATAAGTAAGATCAGAAACGTTTATAGTTATCTTGTAAAACTCTAAATTTCCATCATACTTTAGTTGATCTCCCACTGTTGGTACATTGTTATTTTTTGAATATCCTAGATAAATACCTGGATCAAGAATAATGTCTAATAGATTCATCATACAACCTGATAAAACAAACAAAAGAGAAAAGCCAAGTAGTATGTATAAATATTTTTTTCTCAAAAAACTCACCTCCATTTATAAAAAGAGGGTTGGGAGATGACTCCCTACCCTTTTTAATCTTAAGATCTTAATCTTATGGTTGAAAAATCAAATTTTATTGCGCCCAACTTTCTACCACAGAAACTATTGTACTATCATCAGTTAAAATTGTAACTCTATTTCCTACTTCTTCTCCACTTTCATCTTTTTCCACATAACCCCAATCATTATTTCTCAAAAATTTGTATTTCTGAACGGTATAAGATGTTGTTGTTGCAGATAAAGTATAAGTTTCTCCCGTTTTATTTAACTCATAACCAGGATCCCAATTCTCGTTCAAACCTCTCATATATATTTTTCCTTCATCATCTACTGTATCTGCTGGAACATAAACAACGAAATTTATAGTTATTTCACTTTGAGAATCTGTGTAATCTATGTTCTCTAATCCCTTCCAATTTAATACAACATCTTGTATATCTTTATCTGGCTTTACGTCTATTCTTCTATTTCCATCCAAACTTCCACCATTTTCGTTTACTTCTTCATATTCCCAATCTGCGTCATACGTGTATTTGTATTGAATAGGATAATCGGTAGCATCAAAATCTAGAATAAATTCCGCATACTTTTGCTCATTATCAGTTTCAACTTCGGAAGACTTAGCGTTGTCAAATCCCCAATCAGAGTAATCACCAACGAGATAAATAGTTGCAGTTGCTGGGGTTGTTTCAGGCAAATTGACTCTTAAAACTAATTCCTGTGGAGTTTCTTCTTCCTGTGGAGTTTCTTCTTCCTGTGGTTCCTCTGTAGTAGATGGTAAACATCCAAAAAGCACAAAAATACTTAAGAAACTCACCAATGTTACTACCAAAATCTTTTTCCTATACATACTAATACCCCCTTAAGTTTTTAATATTTCTGAAAGCTTGCTTCCTATTCCACTAATGGTACCCATACTGACCAACCTTCGTTTTCACTCATTATGACTTTAAAATCACCGTATCCGCTTTCATCAGTTGTTACTCTTTCAGCTATATGTCCAGTAAAATCATAAAAAGTTGTATTTGGCTGTCTTGAATTTATGCTTTTAGTTGTAATCTTTCTAGATTCTCCATCAGAGATCATTAAAACCAAACCATCACCTTCAACATCAGGCAATCCAGCTCTTACGTAAGAATATACATCTTCATCGTTGTTATCTACTTCATAACCAGGACCATATGCAAAGTATTTTCTTGCCAGCAATAATTTATCCAACTCTTCTTTCATGCCCCATATATAGTAATCTTTCCAAAAAACCACCGGCGTTCCATGTTCTCTAGTTAATATATATGCATATGATTGGTATTTTCTTCTCAATATACCCGCTTTTTCGTCTTCATCTCTATTAGTATCGTGATTATCAACAAAGGTTACTGCTTTATCTTTATAACCATCTATGTTTATTAATCCAACGTATTCAAGATTCCTTAAATCAGCACCATCAATCATATCTACAAAAAAACTTCTTAAAGGAAAGTCAAATACTTTTAAATCTTCGTTGTCTACTGTATCAAGAAATCTTGCAAGTTCGCTTACATCTTCAATCCAAGCTTCTCCAACAAAAAATACATCTTTGTCTGTATTGTTTTGAATATCATCTATCCAACTGTTTATAAATCTGTAATCAATATGTTTTGCAGCATCTAAACGAAATCCATCAAAATCAATATCGTTTATTATCCATTTTCCCCAATCGGTAACGTCTTTTTGTACTTCGAGATTTTCATAATCTACATCTGCCCCCATTAGATAATCGTTATCCATGTAAAAAGTCCAATCCCAACTTTTGCCCTCAAATAAATTCTCATCTACACTATCAAAATGTTGCCAATTCCACTTCATTTCACTGTATTTATTATTTCTTCCTGGAAAATTAAAAACTGTCCAAGCTGAAATTTCTTCATTAGGCTTATCAGGACTTTGACTACTCAGTCTTACCTTTTCAGTTCTGTCTGCACCCATCCTATGATTTAGTACAGCATCATAATAGACTTTTATTCCCTCATCATGAAGAGCAGCTATGGCACTTTCTAATTCTTTTTTTGTTCCATATTTAGTTCTAATAGTACCTTTTTGATTAAACTCACCTAAATCACATAAATCATAAGTAGCGTATCCTACATCATAAATACCGTTCATTGCTTTGTTTGCAGGGGGTAACCATAACGCTGTAATACCGACTTCTGATAATTCTGGAGCTTTTTGAGCTAAAAGACGCCATAGTTTTTCTTCTTCTGGATAATTTTTTAAATAATCTCCTGTACCCATTTCCCAATAAAATGCTTGCATAATAGTTTCATTATTTAACTCTTCAGGTATTTTAGGATAAAATTGATCATTTTCATTATCTATAATATTCCCTAAACATGCATATAAGAAAAATATCGTTATGAAAGTTAAAATAAAAAAGTTTTTTTTCACTTGAGAAGGTCCCCCTAGAAAACTTGATTGTATTTGTTAGTAACTCAAAACAAATGGAAATGTTTTCATTCTATTATAGCAGATATGGAAACATTTCCACAAATGGCAAAAAAATCGATTAAGGGAAATTATAAGAGATTATGGGGAAATAATTATAAATAGATGAAAAAATCTTAAAATATCTATTTTTTTTTGAAAAGAATTTTGAAGATTAAAAAAACGGAGACGATTATTTTTCGTCTCCGCTAAGTGTTTATTTTATATAGTTTTTATATCAAATGTTTTGGCAACTGTTTCTAAGACATTTGGAGAAAGGAAAGCCGGTAATGTTGGACCTAACCTTATTCCCTTTACTCCCATATAAAGTAGAGCAAGTAATACTGCTACAGCTTTTTGTTCGTACCAAGCAATATTGTATTCAATTGGAAGTTCGTTGATATCGTTCAATCCGAATGCTTCTTTTAATTTTAAAGCTGTTAATACTAAGGAGTAAGAATCATTACATTGACCTGCATCTATAACTCTTGGTATTCCTTCAATATCTCCTAAATCTAACATGTTGTATCTGTACTTTGCACATCCTGCTGTAAGAATAACGGTATCTTGCGGAAGTTCTTTTGCAAAATTCGTATAATAATTTCTTTCCTTGTTTCTTCCATCACAACCACCCATAACATAGAACTTAGATATTTTCCCTGCTTTTACGGCTTCAACAATTTTATCTGCTACTTGAGCAGTTTGTTGATGTGCAAATCCTATAGTAATTTTCTTGCCTTCTCTTTTCTTAATTGGACCAATTTCTAATGCCTTTTTTATCACTGGAGAGAAATTTTTCTGTCTGTTATCTTTTCTATTTGGAATATGAGTTACTTCTGGCCAACCAACAAGCCCTGTTGTAAATATTTTATCTTTGTAAGATTCTCTTGGTTTTTGTATACAGTTAGTCGTCATGACTATAGCTCCACCAAATTCCTCGAATTCTTGTTGTTGTTTCCACCAAGAACCTCCGTAATTTCCAACCAAATGATCATATTTTTTTAGTTCTGGATAAGCATTTGCAGGAAGCATCTCACCATGAGTATATACTTTTATTCCTGTACCTTTTGTTTGTTCTAAAATTTCATAAAGATCTAATAGATCATGTCCACTTACCAATATGGCAGGTTCTTCATATGTTCCTGTATAAACCTCCGTCATTTCTGGATTTCCAAAACAAGAAGTATTTGCTTCATCTAGTAAAGCCATTGCATTTACTGCGTATTTACCAGTTTCCAAAACTAAGTTTGTTAATTCTTCTGCTGTTATATCATTACGCAAAGTTTGTGACAAAGCATTTTCAATGAAAGTAAGAATATCGTCGTTAGAATTTTTTAATACATAAGCATGATCTGTATAAGCGGCTACTCCTTTTAATCCAAATAATAGAAAACTTTTTAGTGATCTTATATCCTCATTCTCCTCTGAAAGAATTCCGACTTTTTCAGCTTTTTCAAGATATTCTTCTTCTGTTTTCTCTTGGGGAGCCCATATTGCTGCATCTGGTACTTCTTCGTTAAAACTCTTTCCGTATTTCTTTTCATAGGCTTCTTTGAATTTCTTTTCTATAATATTTCTTTTTTCAAGGGCTTCATTTATATATTCCACAATTCTTTCTTCATCAAAATTAACGTTAGTTATCGTAACGAATAAACCTTCTGCAACATAGAGATCAACGTCTGAATCCTCGACTTCTACTTCTCTTGCTTTTATACTCCAATAAGATATTCCTTTTAGAACATAAATTAAAAGATCTTGTAGGTTAGCAGTTTCTGGAGTTTTTCCACAAATACCTGAAAATACACAGCCTTCATTTCGTAAAGTTTCTTGACACTGATAACAAAACATTCCCATACAATTTCTCCTCCTTTGGAAAATTAAATAAATAATTTATATTTTTATGCCTTTATCATAGTTAAAATCATTTTAAATTCATTTTTTGCAGTTAATCCATGAGAATGGTTTGCAGGCATTATGATTGCTTCTCCTTCTTTAAGATTATAAGATTTTCCATCTATAATAATTTCTGCCTCGCCTTCTAAAACATGAACTAATGCATCATAAGGTGCTGTGTGTTCACTCAATCCTTGATCTTTAGTAAAAGCGAATAATGTTACCGTTCCCGTTGTTTTATCAACAATAGTTCTACTGACAACATTCCCTTGTTGATAACCAACTAAATCTTTGAGTATAGAAACGTTATTTAATAAAACTTTGTCGATTTCTTTATTAGACATATATTTTCCTCCCCTTTTGTATTTCTAGTTTAATTTAAGTATAATAAATATGAATGCTTTTTTCAGTAACATATGTTACACATATTCCTTAAGGGCTTTAGGGAGGTAAGAAATTTGGACAGATTCATCGATATAATAAGTAGAATAAATATTTTTTCAAATTTTACTAAGGGTGAATTACTTAAAATATTTGGTAATACATCTTACCATATAAAAGAGTATTCAAAAGGAACTTTGATAAGAAATTCTGGAGAAAGAGTAGAAGAATTTATGATTTTGGTTGATGGTCAAGTTATTACAGAAATGGTTGATTTTAACGGAAAATCTTTAGAAATTGAAAGAATAAAAGCACCTGATATCTTAGCTTCCGCTTTACTTTTTGCGAAGGAAAATTATTTGCCCGTAGATGTAATAGCAGCAACCAACGTAACTTTAATTTGCATTGAGAAAAAGTATTTGATTAAATCTTTCAAAGAAAATTCTGACTTTCTTTTGTCTTTTTTAGAAGATATTGGAGAGAAATTTCTATTTGTCGCTGAAAAATTAAGAATGAACACTTTTAATACAATTAGAGATAAGTTCACGATGTATCTTTTAAATCTATATAATCAACAAAATAAATCAATTGAATTGAAAATACCTCTTACTTTAGAAGAGCTTTCAAATTTATTTGGAATAGAAAGACCTTCATTATCAAGAGTAATTTCAGAAATGCAAAAGGAAGGTTTATTTGAAAAAAATGGAGATAGAATTATTTTAAAAAAATTGAAGAAATAATCATGTTATAATATATTTGAGATTAAAAAAGTTTTTAAGGGGGTATTAAACAAATGGAGATTTTTTTAGATACTGCAAATATAGAAGAAATTAAAACAGGTGTTGTATGGGGAATAGTCGATGGTGTTACAACCAATCCAACTTTAGTTTCAAAAGAAAACGCTGTATTTGAAGAAAGAATAAAAGAGATTTGTGAAACTGTAGAAGGACCTGTAAGTGCGGAAGTAGTTTCAACTGAGTACGCTGGAATGGTAAAAGAGGCTAGAGAACTTGTTAAAATTAGTGAGTATGTTGTAGTTAAAATTCCTCTAATACCTGATGGGATAAAGACAATAAAAACTTTATCTAAAGAAGGAATAAAGACAAATGCAACGTTAGTTTTCAGCCCCTTACAAGCACTTCTTGCAGCTAAAGCGGGAGCAACATACGTAAGTCCTTTTATAGGAAGAATGGATGATATAGGAAATACAGGTATGGAAATAGTTGAACAGATTAAAGTTATATTCAGTAATTATGGATATGAAACAAAAATTATTGTCGCTAGCGTGAGACATCCTCAACATGTTTTAGAAGCTGGGTTAGTAGGAGCAGATGTTGTTACCGTACCTTTTAATGTTCTTGATAAGATGTTCCATCATCCAATGACAGACATTGGGCTTGAAAGCTTCTTAAGTGATTGGAAGAAATACCAAGATTATTTGAAAAACAAAAATTAACCTTTAAAACTCACCATTTTTTGGTGAGTTTTATTATCTATAATACATATAAGAAGCAACATAATAACCAATTAAGGAACCTACCACAACATCCGATAGCCAATGCCTGTCTTCAATAAGACGAGAAAGAGAAATGCTAAAAGGAATTGAAAAGATCCAAGGATTGTATTGCATTGCATAAGGGGTATAAGCTGCCCAACTAACAGCAGAATGTCCTGAAGGGAAAGATGTGTACGTGGAACCCTCAGTAAGAGGGGCAAACGGTTTAAAAGAATATGTATCATTTTCAGGATTTGGCCTTTCTCTTCCCACAAAAATTTTTGTAGTTATAATTATACTACCCGTCAATGCAGAAGAAAGAATGGAGTCTGTAGCGACTTTTTTTAATTTATCATCATTTAATAAATAACCCGCACTATATCCACTTATTGGTAGTAATACTAAGAAAAAATAATCATAGTTAGTTAAAAACTCTGAAATAGATTCTAATGTATTGTTATTATTTTCTTTAATAAAACTACGACTCAAATCATCAAAGTTGAAATTAAACCTATTTATATCAGTACTTTCCTTAGTTAGCAAATCGTTAGAAAAAAATGAATGTGAAAAAATAAATAATAAAATTATTAAAAAAAATTTTTTCGACATTTTATATCACCAACCCTTTTATATTTTTTTAAAAAATATAAAAGAACATAATTAAAATATATCCTATTATAGCACAAATTATAGGAATAATTATCTTTTTTATAACAGAGTAGATACTTACTTCGAAGTATTTAGTCGTTAGTAAAAGGCAAAGATGTACTGGTGACAGGAGAACTCCCAAAACCGAAAAAAAGTATGTTGTTATAGCCACTGGAACCAAAGGTATTATTCCTGCTTCAACAAAAGACAAAGCTATAGGCATAGTAACGGCAAAACCTGCTTGGGTTATTCCTGTTATTAAACCAATCACAATAGGGGATATCATTATTATCCACCAAGGACTTACTCCCCAAAGAGTTAAATTACCAACAAAATCATTTGATAAGTTTGAAACGGTTATAAAATTTTTATACCAAAAAACAAATAGTAACAACAAAATGGTTTCCCCTCTAATATTTAAAATATCTTTGTAATTTTTATTATAAATTGTATAAACTAAGGAAACAATTAATACTACTATCCATCCCGGAAGAGAAGATACAACACCAATAATTATGATAATAATTGGTAAAATAGATTTGAAAAGACTTATCCAATTATCTTTATCTTTTTTTACTTTTATTTTTCCATTTTTGAAATAGATCCATCCTCCCATTATAGCAAATAATCCTATTGGTAATTGAAGCAACAATAATCTAGTAAGATTTATTCCAGTCAAGGCACTTTCTAGTATAAGAGCAGGATATAAAATCCAAAAAAATTCCATGCTATGTCTAAACCAATAATTCATAGCCGTTGCTTCAACTCTATCAATTTTATTTTCATCTGATATGTCTTTAACCATCGGAGCTGTAAACATTGCCCCTCCTGGCATAGGAAGTAACCCAAGCAACATCGGCATTAAACCAATTGCTTGTCTTGAATTAAAAAGAGATTCTATATTTTTGGCAAATATTTGAGAACTACCGCTTCTTTTCATCGTATCTGATAACAGATAGATTCCATAAATAACAAGAATAACTTCGTAAAAATCTTTTTGTGTTAAAGTTTCTATCAAACCCCTGCCTATATAATTCAAATTCAAAGAAACTATTGCTGTTATAATAGTTGCAATGAAAATAGCCCAGTGAACTTTTTTGATTAATTTTATGGATATTACCATGAAACTATTGCTGTTATAATAGTTGCAATGAAAATAGCCCAGTGAACTTTTTTGATTAATTTTATGGATATTACCATGCTAACTAATCCAGATAATATGGACACTACGGCCAAATTATTCACCTCTATTGTAAGCAAGACTAACTATATTTTATTATACCATAAAAAAACGTGTCGCTTAAAGCGACACGTCATTTTTCTTTTATTATTTTTTTCTTAGTACATTTCTGGGGTTTGTGGCATTTCTGGGTGACTTTCTTCTTTTGGTTCTTCTGCTACCAAAACTTCTGTAGTTAAAAGCATGGAAGATATTGATGCCGCATTCTGTAGAGCACTTCTTGTAACTTTTGTTGGATCGATTATACCAGCTTCAAACATGTTTGTGTATTTCTCTTTTAAAACATCATAACCGTATGCTTCATCATTTTTTTCTAATATTCTTTCTATAATAATTGCTGGTTCTAATCCGGCATTTCTAAGAATTAGTTTTGTTGGGGCATCTAATGATTTTGCTACCAATTGAGCGCCTATTTTTTCATCACCAGATAGAGTGTTAGCAAACTCTTCTATATCTTTCTTTATTTTTAGTAACGTTACTCCACCACCAGCAACGATTCCTTCTTCTACTGCAGCTCTTGTTGCTGAAAGTGCATCTTCAATTCTATGTTTCTTTTCCTTTAATTCAGTTTCTGTAGCTGCACCAGCTTTGATAACAGCAACCCCACCAGAAAGTTTTGCTAATCTTTCTTGTAATGTTTCTTTTTCATAATCAGATGTAGTATTCTCAATTTGGGCTTTTATTTGAGCAATTCTTTCTTTAATAGCGTCTGTTTCGCCTTTTCCTCCAACAATAATAGTATCTTCTTTTCCAACTCTTACAACATCAGCCTGTCCAAGATCATTAATGGTTACATCTTCTAATGTTAATCCAACTTCTTCAGATATTACTGTTCCGCCTGTTAATATTGCGATATCTCTTAGCATTTCTTTTCTTCTATCACCAAAGCCAGGAGCTTTTACTGCAACGGATTCTAATGTTCCTCTTAATTTGTTTAGAACCAATGTAGAAAGAGCTTCTCCTTCAACATCTTCTGCAATAATTACTAATGGTTTACCTGATTGAGCAACTTTTTCTAAAATTGGAACTAAAGATTTAACTGCTGATATTTTCTTATCCGTGATTAAGATATAAGGTTCTTTCATCTCTGCTTCCATTTTTTCTGTATTTGTTACGAAGTAAGGCGAGATGTATCCTCTGTCGAATTGCATACCTTCTGTAAACTCAACATATGTTTCGAGTGTTTTAGAATCTTCAACTGTTATAACGCCATCTTCTCCAACCTTATCCATCGCTTCTGCTATAATATTACCTATTTCTTCATTGTTAGCAGAAATAGAAGCTACATGAGCTATATCTTCTTTGCTTGATAGTTTTCTACTTGAATTTCTAATTTTTTCTACAGCCTTGTCTGTAGCTTTTGCTATACCGTTTCTCATTAAAATTGGGTTTGCACCAGCAGCAACGTTTTTCAAACCTTCTTGAATCATTGCTTGAGCTAAGACTGTTGCTGTAGTTGTTCCATCGCCAGCAATATCGTTTGTTTTTGAAGCAACTTCTTTTACTAATTCAGCCCCTAAAGCTTCAAATTTATCTTTTAGTTCTATTTCTTTCGCTATTGAAACACCATCGTTTGTTATTGTAGGTGAACCCCAACTCTTTTCTAAAACCACGTTTCTTCCTTTAGGACCTAATGTAATCTTAACAGCATCTGCAACTACGTTAACTCCTCTTTCTAAAGCTCTTCGTGCATCTTCGTTAAATTTTAATATTTTTGCCATATTCTATACACCTCCTATTTTTTAGTCTTCTACCTTTGCTAATACGTCATCAATGTCTATTATGATGTAATCTTCATCATCTATCTTTATTTCAGTACCCGCATATTTAGAGAAGATAACCTTGTCTCCTACTTTGATATCGTAGTCTTCCTCTAACTTTCCAACTTCCTTTACTTCAGCTTTTTGCGGTTTTTCTTTTGCTGAATCGGGTAAAACTATACCTCCCTCGGTCTTCTTTTCTTCTACTATAGGCTTAATGAGTAGTCTATTTCCTAGTGGTTTTACTGTCATAAACTTATACCCCCTTTTTTATTTAATATTTTATTATTTTTAGCAATCAAATATTAAGAGTGCTAATCCTGTTATATGATACCACTTATGTGAAAAAGTATCAAGAGGTAAAAAAGGAGATTATAGAAGATTATAGGCAATTAGAAGTAATTATTGTTGATTAGAAGGCTAATCCTCCGTTTTTCTTTAATTTTCTCCAAAATGCTCTGTTTTCTTTGTTTTTTTACCTAATGGCAAATAATTTAATACCTTTTTTTAAAATTTTCGATAATTTTCTTAAAAATATCTAATACTTTTGGATCAAAATGTGTTGGAGATGTTCTTTCATCCCCCACAGTTATTATTTTCATGCTTTGCTCGTGAGTAAAACTTTTTTTGTACGGCCTTCTACTGCGGAGAGCATCATAAACATCTGCGATAGCAACAATTCTAGCTTCAATAGGAATATCTTCTCCTTTTAAACCAAATGGATACCCTGTTCCATCCCATCTTTCATGATGATAGAGAGCAATGTTTTTTGCGACCTTAAAAATTTCCGCATCTCCTATTATTTCTGCGCCATATTCTGTGTGTTTTTTAATTATTAAGAATTCCGTAGGAGTTAATTCCCTTGGTTTTTTTAGAATTTCTATAGGGATTAATATTTTACCAATATCATGATAATATGCATACCTTTTTATTTCTTGGCAAGTTTCCTCTTTAAGATCCAATTTTTTTGCTATTTCATAACTTATATCGCATATTCTTTCCATATGGATATTAGTTTCAGAATCAAAATTTTCAGCTACATTACTTAGTTTCTGTAGAGAATAATTATATGCATCTATTGCTTCTCTTTCTTTAAATTTCAAATCAATAAAAATCTCAATTAATCTTCCAAAAATTTCCATAATTTTTTTGGAACTTTCTGAAAAAGTCAATGCTTTTTTGGAATTAACTGAAATATTGCCTAAGAATAATTCTCCATTATATAAGTCTATAAATAAACTACTTTTTATTTGTGACGATTCTATTTTTGAAAAAATATTTTCAGTTTCTTTTGGAATATTTTGATTGTAATCATTTAGATTATTTATTTCTTTAACGTGTTTTCCTACTTTGATAACTTCTTCAATCGGTAAATATGCATTGTATATATCCTTAGGAAATCCATGTGCTGCATAGATTTTCCAGGTATGATCAGAAACAAGGCCTATACTTCCTGCTTCAGCTTCTGGTAATAAATTAATTAAACCTTCTAAAGAATTATTTAAAATACTTTTGGTATCGTTACTTTCAATGAAAGAATAAAAGATACTATGAATTTTTTCTAATTTCTCACTTAACTCTTTATTTTCATCACTTAAAATTGATATTTTTTCAAATGAGTTTTCTAGTTCTTTATTAGTTAATTTTATATTTTTTACCATCGTTCTACTTCTAATATTAAAAAAAATCAATGCAATAAAAAAACCTGAAAGAATAACTATAGAAAATATTAGAAGTCTATTCGCTTGTTTCTGACGTTCTAAAATATATGAAGTATCTATACCCATCCATAAATTTTGAATTAACTCAAAATCTGAGCTTTTTAAAACAGTTTTTAGTGTTCTGTCAAATTCTTTTAATGCCTCATTTTTACTATTAATTTTGGAAGCAAAAGTCAAAGGTTGTGGGTCAAAGATTTTCATATATTTTATATTTGGCTTTAGATCGTTCAAAATTAAGTATCTTTGAATGACTCTTTCATCTTCTATAGCAGCTGATTCAATCTTTTTATCTAATAAATCTTTTATGATTTCGTCAGTTGTAGAATATTCTATTATGTTGTTAAATCCTTCGTTTTCCAAGACTCCTTTTAAAAAGCTGTTTTTTAAAATCCCTATTTCATAATTTTTTAGTTCATTGTAAGTTTTATTATTATCGTATAAAGTCATTATGAATGGCGTAGAAGATATAACTGAATCAAAAAAATTGAAGATTTCTTTTCTTTCTTTGGTTGGAATAATTAGACCAATCAAGTCATAATCATCTGTATTTAAAAAAGTTTCATAGGCTTCATCCCAATTCATTATCGTTATATTAAATGTCAGATTAGAATTTTTTTCTACTTCTTTTAAAATATCTACAGCAAAACCGGATATTATTCCTTCATTATCAATGTAAATATCTGGGTAATAATCTCCAAAAATTACATTTAATATATTTGAGAACGCATTTAAAAACATAATTAACATAAGAGTAACCAAAATATATTTTTTAACCATGATATATACCCTCGCTAAATACAGTTTGTCTAATTTTACCATAAATCTTTAAATTAACAAAAAATTCAAATTAATCGATATGTTATAATAATTGTAAGCGTTATTATTTTAGAAATTAATAAAATTAAGGGAGTGATTGCGTGAGATTTAAAAAGTTTGGAAAAACAGATATGAATGTATCAGTTGTTGGTTATGGTGCATGGGAGTTAGGCGGTAACTGGGGCCCAATAGATAGAGAAAACGCTGTTAAGATATTAAATTTAGCTTATGAAAATGGAGTTAATTTTTTTGATACAGCTCCAGTTTATGGACTGGGTATGTCAGAAGAAAGTGTTGGGGAATTTTTAAAAGGCAAAAAAAGAGAGAGTTTATATATTGCAACAAAATGTGGTCTTGAGTGGGATCAAAAAGGAAGAATAAGAAACAATTTAAAAAAAGAAAGGGTTTTAAAAGAAATTGATGACTCTTTAAAAAGACTTAAAACAGATTATGTAGATCTTTATCAGATTCATTGGCCAGATCCAAATACCCCTTTACAAGAAACTGCAGAAGCATTACAAAAAATATTGGATAGTAAAAAAGCTAGGTATATAGGAGTTTCTAATCTTAGTTCTATGCAAATAGAAGAATTAGCCAAATATGTTGATATTGTCTCTACACAAAATTATTATAACTTATTGGTAAGAAATATTGAAAAAGAGTTATTTCCAGTAGTAAAGAAATATGATTTGGCTGTGATTCCTTATAGTCCATTAGCTAAAGGCCTATTGACAGGGAAAATTTCTAAAGATTTTGTGCCAGATAGAAGAGATCCAAGAGCAATGGATGAGATTTTTAAAAATCGTGATTTATTTGAGAAAAATGTCGAAAAAGTGGAAGAATTGAAAATTTTATCCAACAGGATAGGAAGACCTCTTTCTCAGTTGGCTATAAATTGGTTATTGCATCATGATGAAGTTCCAACGGTTATTGCTGGTACAAAAGATGAAATGCATCTTATGGAAAATATAGAAGCAGGAGATTGGGAATTGAGTGAAGATATTTATCTTAAGATAGAAAAGATAATAGAAGATTAGAAATTAATGGGAGGAAGCATATGTCAATTTTATGCAGTGGAGAGATTCTTTTTGATTTTATTTCTAAATCTTTGAATAAAGGTTTAGGCGAGAGTGAGTTGTTTGAAAAAAGGCCGGGTGGGTCTCCTTTTAATGTTGCAGTGGGACTGGCTAGGTTGGGAACGAATGTTTCTTTTTTGACTAAGATTGCTGAAGATCCGTTTGGTAAGTTTCTTTTATCTTATATAAAAGATTGTGGAATAAATACTGATTTTTTATTTACATTAAAAGATTTTAGAACTACACTAGCGTTTGCTGCGGTTGATTCAGAAGGTAAAGCTGAATACGAATTCTATAGGGATAATGCTGCAGATACACAACTTACTCTAAAGGATATTGAAAGACTTGATTTAGATAAAGTAAGTATTTATCATTTTGGATCTATTGCTCTATTGAATGAGCCAACTTCAGGTTCTTTGCTCAATTTGTTTGAAAAGTTTGTTTCAAAAAATGTGTTGACTTCTTTTGATCCCAACGTTCGAAAATCATTGATAAAAGATGAAAAAACATACAACAAATTAGTTAATAATATAGTTAGTAAAACTGATATTTTAAAAATGAGTGATGACGATCTTTTTTATTTAACAGGGGAGAAAAATGTTGAAAAAGGATTGAAAAAACTTGATATTAAAAAGGAAGCTTCTGTTTTTGTGACTTTAGGGAGTAATGGTTCTATGGTGTATAAGAATGGGGAATATAAAAAAGTACCTGGATATAAGGTAGAGGTTGTAGAAACGGTAGGATGTGGAGATTCTTTTATGGCAGGTGTTTTGTATAACTTTCAAAATATTGATAGGTATACTTTTAATAATTTGGGATTGAAGGATTTGGAAGAATTTGCTACTTTTGCTAATAAATGTGCCGCTATAGTAGCAACACGTCAGGGAGCAGCAAATGCTATGCCAACACTCTCGGAGGTTCTTAGTTTTTAAATTTGTTGGTTTTTTTGTTCTATATATAATTTAATAAGTGATAGTAGTGATAGTATCATGTTGATAGTTGAAAAGTTTCTTTTTTTCTTTTATTTATAATATTTTTATAATGTTGAAAAATCCAAAAAATGATCAACTTAGTTATGAACCTTAATGTTCAAAATATTTTTTTAAAAAACAAACGGTATTTTATGTTCAAATCTTTTTTTATGAACTTTCTTTTCAACTTATAAACTGATAAAAAAGTTTATAAAAAAGTTATGAACTAATTATGTTGATAATAATGTGGAAAATATTGTTGACAAAAAAATAATTAAGTAATAGAAGAGGGTAAAAACATATCTAAATACAGGCTTTTGAATTCAAAATAAATATGTTCAAAAGTTATCAACTATCAACATTTTCTAATTTTTTAACATTAAATGAGGGAGGGTAAAAAGTATGATTAAAGTAGGTCTTCTGGGGTTTGGAACTGTTGGTGGTGTGTGTTTATAACATTCTTACAGAGAAGAGAGATGAGATAAAAAGAAAGTTAGGAGAAGGTATAGAAATAAAAAAGATCTTAGTTAAAAGTAAGGATAAGGGAAGAAAGTATAAAGTTGATGACTCGTTGATAACTTTGAATTATGAAGATATAATAAATGATCCAGAAATTCAGATTATAGTAGAGTTGATAGGTGGCGAATATCCCGCTTTAAATTATATAAAAGAAGCAATTAACAATAAAAAAAACATTGTTACCGCCAACAAATTGGTAATAGCAAAATACGCTGAAGAAATTTTTAAACTGGCAAAAAAGAACAAAGTTAAAGTTTATTATGAGGGTAGTGTTGGAGCAGGTATACCAATAATTAAAACCTTAAAAGAATCAATGATAGCTAACAAAATTAAAAAGATCTACGGTATTTTGAATGGAACTACGAATTATATTCTGACAGAAATGATTGAAAAACATGTAACTTTTAAAGAAGCCTTAGAAGAAGCTCAAAAACTAGGTTATGCAGAAAGTAATCCATATTTTGATATAAGTGGTTGGGATGCAGCTTACAAAATTGGTATATTATCCTCTTTGGCTTACGAGACATTTATAGATGTTAATTCACTTCATGTTGAAGGAATTGAAAAGATAGAAAAAGAAGATATTGAAATATCTGAAGAATTAGGGTATTCTATTAAGTTACTTGCTATAGCTAAGAACATCAACGATAAAACTCTTGATATAAGAGTTCATCCTACTTTTGTTTCCCAAAAAAATCCTCTTTCTAAGATTAATGATGTATATAATGTAGTTCAAATACATGGAGATGCTGTGGGTGATATAATGATCTACGGTAAAGGGGCTGGGGAAATGCCTACAGCTAGTGCGGTTGTTGCAGATATTATGGAAGCATCTAAGAGTATTAAATATAAAATTGAAAATGAGCAAATTTCTAACGGAGTAAACGGACAAAAGTTGATAAGTATAGAAGATGTTGAAAATGCTTTTTATATAAGATTAAAAGTAAATGACAAACCGGGAGTTTTTGCAAAAATAGCAAAAGTTTTTGGAGATAATGAAGTTAGTATCGCTTCGGTAATACAAAAAAACCGATTGACTCCAGTAGTACCAATATTTTTGCTTACACACCCAATTAGAGAAAAAAACTTAAAAGATGCTATTAAATCTTTAGAAAAAATCGAAGATGTAATAGAAGTAAAAAACATAATAAGGGTGGAGGATTTTTAATGGATAGATTCAATTTTTGGCCAGGCATTATAGAAGCGTTTAGATCGTTCATGCCGGTGAATGAAAATACTAAAATAATAACCTTGCAAGAAGGAAATACCCCTCTAATATTTGCAGAGAAGATAAGTAACAAATTGGATATAGAATTATATTTAAAATATGATGGGGCTAATCCTACAGGATCTTTTAAAGACAGGGGAATGACTTTAGCTGTTACAAAAGCGGTAGAAAATGGGGATAAAGCCATAATATGTGCTTCTACTGGCAACACTTCAGCTTCTGCAGCAGCTTATGGGAGTAGAGCTGGTTTAAAAACCGCTGTGATTATTCCAGAAGGAAAGATTGCTTTAGGGAAATTATCTCAGGCATTGATGCATGGTGCTACCGTTATTCCTATAAAAGGTAATTTTGACGTTGCTTTAGAATTAACAAGAGAAATAGCAAATAACTATCCTATAACTCTTGTAAACTCTTTGAACCCTTTTAGATTAGAAGGACAAAAAAGTGCAGCCTTTGAAGTATGTGACCAGTTGGGAGGAAAAGCTCCTGATATACTTGCAATACCTGTTGGAAACGCAGGAAACATAACAGCTTATTGGAAAGGGTTTAAAGAATATCACCAAGCCGGTAAAATAAACAATTTACCAAAAATGATGGGTTTTGAGGCAGAGGGCTCAGCAGCTATTGTAAGAAATTTGGTTATAAAAAATCCAGAAACTGTAGCTACAGCAATACGAATAGGTAATCCAGTCAATTGGGGAAAGGCAGTAAAAGCTGCAGAAGAATCAAACGGTTTTATTAATTTTGTTACAGATCAAGAAATTTTAGAAACGTACCAAGAACTCTCATCCCTCGAAGGAGTTTTTGCAGAACCTGCATCAGCTGCATCTGTTGCAGGAGTTAAAAAAATGATCAAATTAAATAAAATAGAAAAAGGAAGCAAAATAGTGGCTGTATTAACAGGACATGGTTTAAAAGATCCTGATACAGCTATAAAAACGATAAAAAATCCACAAGCTATAGAACCAAAGTTAGAAACTATTTTAAAAATAATCGGTTTATAAAAATAAAAAAATTTAAAGGAGCTGCTTTATTTTGAAAAAACAAATTTTTTTATTAAGTTTTTTGTTTTTTTCTTTATTAATTTTCTCAGTTACACTAACCAATCCTTTAGGGCCAACGGTTGTTCCTGTTACGGGACTTATGGAGAATACGATAGATGAAGAGGTTGAGATAGATGTAAGCTTTTGGAAGGATGCTAACGAAGCAGTAGCCTTACTGGTATCAAATCAATCTGATTTTGCTGTTCTTCCTGTAACAGTCGGTGCAAACTTATATGCACAAGGATTAGATTTAATATTGTTAGGTGTTCATGAATGGGAAGCCTTTTATTTGGTGGGTAGCGGTAATGAAAGCTTTAACAACATAGAAAGTTTAAAAGGAAAAGAAGTTTATTCTCCTCATGGAAGAGGGCAAACCGTCGATGTTTTATTGAGATATCTTCTAGTAGTAAACGGATTGGATCCTGATAAGGATGTAAAATTCAGTTACTTACCTCCTCAGGAAATTGTTTCACTGTTTAAAGCAGGAAAAGTAACTTTTGCAGCATTACCTGAACCGTTTGCAACCTTGGCAATAACAGGAACGGATGGGGAAATACTTTTAGATTTTCAAAAAGAATGGAATGAAATCTCAGGATCTAAATATGGACTTCCTATAGCTGGTTTGTTCGTTAAAAAAGAAATTTTGGAAAAGGATCCAATACTCGTTTCAAAAGTTGAAAAATCTTTTTCTGAGAGTGTAATTTGGGCTAATGACAATTTAGATGAGGCTTTAAGAATAACTAACCAATATTTAACCATCCCAATACCTGTTCTAAAACAGGCTATGAATAGACTAAAATTTGAATACATCCCAATTTCTGATTGTAAAGAGGAAGTACAAAACTTTTTAATTACCATGCATGAGTTTTATCCTGAAGGTTTGCCAAAACTACCCTCAGAAGGATTTTATTATAAATGAAAACTTTTTATGGAATCCTGTTAGTAATTTTAATATGGTATGTATTATCTTTTATTATTGGATCTTCTTTTATCTTACCACCACCACATGAGGTTATAATAAATCTTCTACAACAACTAAAAACACAGAGGTTTTACCTATCTTTATGGAATACTGTCTGGAAAACATTGGTAGTTCTTTTTATAACCTCATTTATCGGTATTTTAATAGGGTTTCTTATGGGAACAAACGATACCATCTATGATATATTCAGACCGATCATAATGGTAATTCAAGCCATCCCTGTAGTTTCATGGCTCGCTTTTGTTGTTTTTTTATGGGGAATAGGATGGAAAGGTCCCATCTTAATTAGCACGATGTCCATTTTGCCTAACACTGTTTTTACAACGGCATCTGGGATAAAAAATATTGATAGAAAATTACTTGAAATGGTTCATTTATACAAAGTACCGAGATCTAAAATATTCAGAAATGTATACTTAGCTTCAATAGTTCCATTTGTAATTGCTGCAATAGAAGTTTCTATTGGAAATGTTTGGAAAGTTGTTTTAGTTACAGAGTTTCTTGTTGGAGGTAGTGGTTTAGGTGTAGAGTTGGCTTGGGCAAGACAGTATGTGGATGTACCTAGAATCTATGCAATTACTATTGTAGCTGTTGTACTTGGGATAGCTACTGAACGAGTATTTAAAGCTATTTCAAAAAAGGTGTTAAAAAAATGGGAAATGTACTAAAAGTTGAAAGATTAACCAAAAGATTTGGAGATCTTTTAGTTTTAGATAACTGGAATATAAAGTTAGAAAAAGGAGAAAGAGTTGTTTTATTAGGTCCTTCAGGGTGTGGGAAAACGACTTTTTTTAGAATTGTTGCAGAGTTAGATAAACATTATGATGGAAATGTAGAGATCTTTGTTGATAAGATAGGTTATGTTTTTCAGGAACCGAGATTGTTGCCATGGAGAAATATTAACAATAACCTAAAAATAATCAGAGATAATGAAACAAAAATTAAAGAAATAATTAGTATGATGGGTTTGGAAGGTTTTGAAAGCCTTTTACCATCAAGATTAAGTGGTGGTATGAAGCAAAGGGTAAATATAGCAAGAGCTTTGTTGGTAGAACCGGATATTTTGATTATGGATGAACCATTCACTTCTTTGGATTTGAATATAAAGCTATCGATAATTGAAGATATAAATAAATTATGGGAAAGAAACAGATATTCTTTGTTAATGGTTACACATGATATAAAAGAAGCATTACTATTGGCTGATAGGATTTTGATAGCCTCACAAAGGCCTTCACATATTTTAAATGAATTTCTAATAGATCTCCCAAAAGAAAACAGGAATTTAATAGATTCTAATTTTCTATCTCTAGAAGCGAAAATTATGAGTTTTATTATAGATCAAAATTAATTAAAAATGGAGAAAATTGGAGGTGTGATTATACAGATACATAAACACTCTATACTGGAAAAGCTGGAGTGTAAAAGAGGCTTATATGCTGCAAAAACATTGTGGAAAACTTATGCAAAAGTTTGAATATGGACAGGAAAATGAATGGATTGAAAAACTCAGAACTAATTACAAGGCAGGGATTGCTTAAAAATTTTTGTTTAAGTACTATACTTTGAAATGACATCTATATATTTTCTATCTTTTAAGGCTTTTTTAGCTAGTTTATCGGCCATCTCATTGTATTTATCGCCTGAGTGGCCTCTTATCCAATTAAATTTTATAATTAAGAAGTTGCGCATATAATCACAGCAATTTTTGTAAGCTTTTGTGATGATCTTGTTGGTTTTCCATGAACCTGTGCACCATTTTTCTAATCCGATATAATCATGATTTATTATTATCTTTTCATATTTGTTTTCTCTGGCATATTCCATTGCATATATACAAGCGCTAATTTCCCCGGCAACGTTTCTGCTTTTTGCGTACTCTTTGTTGTTTCCAGCAAAACTAAATGTCTTTTCTTCTGGATCTTCTAAAAACACGATTCCGCTTCCATAGATTTTTTTTAACTTATCGTAACTGCCATCTACATAAGAAATTAGAGACTTGATCTCAAAATTCTTGTTATCGTCATTTAAAAACTCTTGAGCCATTTCAAGTGTTGTGAAACTTTTGAATTCGGCGTTAGAAAAATTGTCTACTTGTTTTCTACATTCTTCCCAGGTATAGAAAATCCCTTTTTTTCTACCGTTTTTTACTGCATAGATTTTTTTCTTCATTGATTATCTTCTTTCTTAGGTTTATCGTAAAAGCCTTCTTTTAGATTTTTAGTAACCATTTTCATTTCTATATCCTCTTGCTTTAATTCTTTTATCAATTCTTCAACAGTCCATTGAGAACTTATGGGAGTTACTGAAGCAAAGATTATATTATTAGGAAGTTCTTCTATATTTTTTATCGTTTTCATTATTTTGAGTATCTGTTTTTTATCCATTCCATTGATGATTATTGTTGGAATATCTTTTATTTCATCGTACACAATCGCACCTCCATATTTTTTAAAATGAATATATCAATCTGATATTTTCCAGTTTTAGAAAAGATTTTAGGATTTCTTCATCTATCTTTTTACTTTCGGTATAAGTGTTTTTTGTATTGCCGAAACTTTCTATAATCTCAGAAATTCTTTTTTTGTAAGATTTTAATGAGAATTCTTCAGTGTTTATTCCTTGATCTATATGATTACTTGTAGTTAATAGATCTATTTTATCAAATATTCCTTTATTTATTTCTTTTAAATAGTTAATTTCCGTTATATCCTTCAAACAAAATTCCTTTTGCATTTGAACGGGAAGATAAGAAAAATCAACTGATTCGTTTTCAAATTTTGAATTTAAATCTTGAAGAAGGATATCTTTGTAATTATTAGAAATAGGGATGCCATCTATATGTTTTTGGTATTCTTTTTTTATCTTTTCTTTTTCTATTCCTGATAAATTGACATACAAGCCATCGTAGTAGCTTATATCTTTTATATTTTTAAAGTCTTCAATTATATCTAATTTTCTGGTTAAAAAGTTTTTGTTGTTGAACTTAGATTCTAGATAAATCATTCCAAAACCTTCAAGAACAGAAGAAGAAAAGAACAGATCTGAAAACTTAACAATATATGGAAAAAGAGACGGATCTTTGGCTGAAATTGCCCATGCCCCGTTAACCTTTTCAGATTCAAAGGTTTCTTTTACAACTTTTTCATAAGGACGCTCTTTATCAGAGTTAGCAGGTAAAGTAATTAAAAGATTACTTTTTCCATGTAATCTATTTATCAAAACAGCTTCTAAAATATTTTTTCTTCTAATGGTTCTTGTTGGATACAAAATATTCTTATTGTTTTCTTTTATATTGAATCCAAGCTCTTTTAGTTTTGTAATTATTTGGCTTTTGCTGAATTTTTCAATTTCTTCGTTATGTTCTTTCTTCAATTCAACAGCATTTGGGAGATAAAATAAATTTTCTTCAGGTATACCTGATTTTATCAGCCTATTGTAATCTGATAGATTGATAGTTGCATAAATTATATTACTTTTTATTGGATACAAAGAGGATTTAATAAATTTTCTAACAAAAAAATAATTTTCCCATCTTGCACACTCTGGGAAATCATGAATTTGTATTATAGTCGGAACGTTTTTATTAACCACAAAATCTTTAAACACTTGAGTAAAAGCGGGGTTCTTTCCTAAATGATAGTTGTGAACCCAGTATATAGCATCTTCATCCAAAAAGTCATTCAGTTTTTTTGATATACTTTCTTTTAAACATTCAAAATCTTTTTGATCTGTGCTATCGGGATAAATGTATCCAAGTTCTTCAAAATTAACAAAATCAACATTTTCAAAAGATAGAATATCCTCTATTCCTTCTATACCCATTTTTTTTGAACCAAATATTGTGAAATTATAATCATCTCTCAAAGTTTTTACTATATTTTTGACAACGGTAGTTACACCGCCTTTTAAATAATGATAGTGGAAGACGAAAATCTTTCTCATACTTTTTCACCTTTTGAAAATTTTTGTTGGTATTCAGGAATAGTTATAATAGGTGGTCTTTCTATACTTAAAATTTCTACAGGATTAGGAATCCTTTCGTTTTCTTTTTTTTGAATCATAATATGTTCGTTGTTGAGATCTGTCTTTAAAGCTATCTTACCGTATTTTTCTAATCTTTTTAAAACTACTTTGGTAAGTTCAAAAGCCATCTTGCTCAAAGATTGTAAGGGTTGATTCTCATGAACTCTTAACTCAAGATCCACTTGAGCTATGATTTGACTTCCATATTTTTCTGCTATATCGATGAGATGGGCAATTTCGACCCCGTATCCAACAAAAAAAGGCAAATTTTCTAAAACTTCTCTTCTTCCAGCGTATTCCCCACTAAGAGGTTGTATAATAGTTGCTAATTCGGGATAGAAAAGAGAAAATAAAGGGCGAGCAACTAATTCTGTTACCCTTCCACCTCCTGATGGCTGGACACCGCCTTTTCCAACAATGGGTCTTTCATAAAAAGCTTTTACATACGATACATCCGGATTTTTTAATAAGGTACCAACTAATCCGTACACGAACTTAGGATGAATATTCTCAATATCGGAATCTACCCAAACGATTATATCTCCATTCAATGCGTAAAGGCTCTTCCAAAGGTTTTCTCCTTTTCCCCTATAAAATCCATATTCTGGTAAAATATCTCCCGAGAAGAACACTTTTGCTCCATACTCTTTTGCTATAGAAACTGTTTCATCTTCAGATCCAGAATCTATAACAGCTATTTCATCTAACAAAGGATACCTTTCCATTAACTCTGTTTTCATTATTAATATTTCTTTGCCTATAGTTTTTTCTTCATTCAACGCTGGAAAGGCGAGGGAAATCTTTAAGTTTTGTTCTTCTTTTAGTTTAACAAGTTCTTTCAAATTTGAAAAATTAGAATGATGAAAGGCTCTTTTTAAAACACTATCACTCATTTTTGATCTCCCCCTTATGTTTAATCTGTTTCCTCATCAATTATATCTTCAATTGACTCTTCAAGAATATTTTCAGCTACAACATTATCTAAAATCATTAATATTTGCGTTAAACCTTTTGTTATTTCATCTCTTTCAAAGAACTCATTTTCTTCCGTAACCTCACCTTTAGCTATGCCTAAAGATATAGCGGGGATACCAGATTTTATTATCAATGCCTCATCCCTTCCTAAAGGACAAAAGTTTGTTTTAAGACCTAGGTTTTTTTGAATCTCTGAAATTTGTTCTATAAAAGGATGATCTTTTGGTATTAGACTGCTAGGAATATAAGACAGTAAATTTAATTTGATTCTTGATTTGTATCTATTGGCTAATTCTCCAACAGTTGATCTTAAATTCTCGCTGATCGTTTCTAGATCTTGATCTCCCTCACTTTTTATTTCAAGAATTACTTCGGTGTTGTCTTTGAATTTGTCTAATTTTTGGATACTTATGGATGTGCCTTCCATATCGCTATTATCTTTTAAATCTGATGTAATCTTATACAAAATTTCTAAAGTCGAGGGGGATTTGAACTTCTTATGCATTAAATCAGGAGAATAGAACCTAAGCTTATAAACATACTTACCTAACGATCTATGCCCTAAATCTCCCAAATTTATACTGTTAATTTTTATTGCGTAATCTAACTTGTTTATATTATTTTGCAAAAACTGACCTAAACTCAAAAATTTATTTTTCCTTGCTTGGTTTAAAAAAAGAAATATAACGTTGTTGTTTAGAGTAATGTTTTCATTATGGAGGAAGTTTATTAGTGTTATAAGGGCAGCTATCTTTAAAGAGGAAGTAACTGCTCCTGTTCCAGATATCTTTCCTTTTTGTACTCTTACAAACCTTTCAACAAGTGGTTCCGTCACCTCATCGACCGTGGTAAAAACAAGAGAAGTTTGAGCATTCTCATTGTTTATAAAAGGAACATAAACATTTCCTTCTGCATCTTCTTGGATATTTGGTATATTAGAGTTTTCAAGTCTTTTTAAAATATAGTTCTTTTGATCATTAGGAAATTTTAGCGGTAACTGGTTGTATAAAATGGTATTGGTAAGCAATTCGTCTTCGTACTTTTCTATCTTCCACAAAGAGTCTTCTAATCTATACATTTCAATTCCTCCTTTCTTTTTGTATATTTGTATATATTTATTAATTATCAATTTCATGAAATAGTGCAAAAAAACAACCTTTTAGAAAAGGCCTATCAATCATTTATTTTAGGATTTGCGTGATAATAAAATTGCTAAATAAATTAAAGAAAATGTCAAGAGGAAAGCATTTATTATCTAGAAGAAGGCTGTGTATACTGCCTTTCAATTAGATTATAACACATATGACTAAATTTGTCAAAATTACCCGTTAGATCATATTAAATGTCCGTAAAAACAATTGGTTTTGAAAGTAAAATTCCCACTTCACAGAAAGGGAATTTTTAGTATTAGTATATTGTGGACGTTAAAAAAAAGTAATTAAAAAGTTTATCAATACCACAATTATAAGTGAAGGAAGGAAATTTCCAACTTTTATATCTTTTATTTCTAATAGTCTGATTCCTATGGCAATTATCATAGCCCCACCCACGGCAGTAAAATCATTTAAATAATAAGGATCAGATAAAAAAGATAACATTGTTGCTAAACTGACAATAGATCCTTGTATTAAAAAGACACTCACAGCAGAGAATACAACCCCAAGCCCGTATGCTGAAGCTAAAACCATAGAAGATATTCCATCTAGAACAGATTTTAGAAATATTATTGAGTTATCTCCTGATATGCCAGCATTCAAACACCCTATAATTGTCATAGGTCCTATTACAAATAAAACAGTAGCTGTAATAAAACCCTTTACAAAGGGAGTTTCTCCTTCAGATCTTTCTACAATATTGGCAAGTTTCCCAAGTCCATTTTCTATTTTTAAGAGTTCTCCTATCACTCCGCCTAGAGCTAGTGAAACAAGAACAACTATGAGGTTGTTGGCATCTAATCCCATACCTAATCCAATCAAAAAGGTTGTTAATCCTACACTTTGAAATAGAATTATTCTAAGATTATTTGGTAATTTGTTTCCTATAATTGTACCCAAGCTAGCTCCAACTAAAACAGTTAAAGTATTTACAATGACGGCAATATTAAACATGGAGATTCTGTCCCCTCTATATTTTTAATTTTCGATATAATATAGTTCAAAATTCATAGAACTGAACTCTCTAAAGTTATTAGAATCAATAAGATCTTTCAAGGTTGAAACATATAACTCTCTTTGCTGAGAGTAATACAATAAACCATCTTCATAACTTTTATTTTTTATGATTCCTGCTCTAATTAATCTAAAGTCTTCATAATAGTTTAAAGAATTAAGTTTTAATGCGTAACTTCTCATAGAGTCAGTTAAAGATTCAAATTTTTTAACCTCATAAATTTCACCTTCGGCTCTTTCAGCAGGAACTATACCTGTTCCAGATTCCCAAGTCCATTCGCCAAAGATATTATTTCCTTCTATGGCAAATCTAGAGCTCCCCCAACCCGATTCTTTAGCTGATTGTCCTAAAGCAATTTCTATAGGAATTGGTTTTATTCTTATTTTTAATTCTTCGATGTTTGTTGCATTATATTTTGCTTTTAAGTTTTCTATGGTTTCAAGATCATTTTCTATTAATGCTTTATCTAACTTTATCTGTTCATTTTCTATTTCGGCGTTAATAGCAAGTATAATAGGGAGCATTATTTTCGTAAATAATTCTTTTTTCTTTTCAACTGGATAAACATCAGGAAAATCTTTTGGAAAACTTTTTATCAAAACATTTGGAATTTCAGGGTTATCTAAATTGTAATTTATGGATTCAAAATAAGCGTCTAAATCTTTCCAACTTTCAAATTCTAAGGTTACCCAATTGATATCTTCTGGTTTACTTTCTATTTTTCGATTATTGTATGATATGAATATGGTTAGAGCTGTGAAAATTATTATTGCAAAGATAGTTAAAGATATTAGTATTTTCTTCTTTCCCATTTTCTACCTCCAATGTTTTATGGAATTAATCGCAAAAGCCAATATTTTACATATTCAATATTATTTTCGTCTCTGGCAAAAATAGCGATTCTATTAACAGTCTTAGTGTTGGGTAATATCTTTTTTTCTGAATATATAATGTTTTCATCTAGAGATGTTGGCAAAACACCTTCTTGAGTTATATATACCGTTGGTCTTTTGGGATTGATATTTTTTGTAACGGCTTTTATTTGAATTTCTGTATTTACTTTTACTTCTTGAGGTTCATAATTGCCCAGTATTAAAGCTCTTCTGTTTAATACATAGTTTAAATGCTCTAACTCTGCCCAATCTTGAAGTAAAGCTTCTCTTGGAATAAAATAATTTCCATATTCTTTAACATAAGGACCCGAATCCTGAGCAAAAGCCGCTTTTATTCCATGTTTCTCGAGTACTTCCTCAACACCGTTAAAGTAATAACCATATGGATAAGCATACAAATCAGGTCTGAAATTTAATTCTTTTTCAAATTTATCAAACATCTTTTTTAAATCTTCTTCAAAAATTTCAATCGTTTTTTCTTTACCGTTTATCCTTAGGGTTTCTAAGAAATTACCGTGAGAATGGGAATGACCTCCAATTGTAACTAAAGAGTTTTCATTTAAAGATCTTAAATCGTCCCAACTTAGATAGTCTGGATATCCAATAAACTCTGTTGGAACGAATAATAGAAAGGGTATTTCATATTCTTCAAATATTTTTAATCCTTCTAAAGTAGATTTATAACCATCATCAACTGTAAAAAGTACGCCTTTGTCAATGTTTATTTCTCCTTGAATATATAACAAAAATTCTTCAGGGGATATTATTCTATACCCATTTTCTAAAATATATCTTATATGTGTAGTCAAATCCTGTGTTGTAGTATTGGTTGTAGGATACCTTTCATCATTAAATCTATGATATAACAAAACATATACCTCACTCATACTTAAAAGGGGTATAATTAATAATACAATGAAAATTATTGTCTTTTTCAACTATTTTGTCCTCCTAGTTTTATAAAATTTGTCTAATAAAAATTTATAATAATCTATTTAAAAGAAATTTAATAAATTATACCAAAATTTTTTCTGAAATATAAATTGACTATATTTAGAAAAAATCATTTAAAAAAATCGGTCTTAAAACTGTTTCTTAACATAACCCTAATTTCATCTAATAATAAATTAAATAAAGAGTGATATAATAAAAAATAAGATAAATTGGATTTTTTAGGAGTGAAATTTGTAAAATGAACGATGCAAATGTAGATTATGAGTGTTTGGTTTGTTTACTTAACCATTCTAATGAATTAATGAACCAGGTTAAAAACAAATCAAAAGATGCTCCAAAAGAACTTTTTGATGGTTATAAGAACATGATTTTACAAACTTTTGAGAAAATAGATTTCTCTCAAACTCATTATGAGTTAAAAAAGACTTTTTATGATGTTTTCTTTGAAATTTTTGGTGAGGAAGATTATTTTAATAACCATAAAACCGATCTAAATCAAAGGTTTTTAGAAATATACGAAGATTTGTTGGATTTTTGTTTTTCTTACCAAGATCCTTTGTATGCGGCTAATAAGTTATCTATAATGGGGGAGCTTTTATGTCAAAATTCCAACAATTTTTTTGGAGAGCTTGAAATACAAATAAAAAGTTTCTTTAACAGTAAAAAAATAATCTTAGATGATATTGAAGAACTCAAAAAAGAATTGGGAAAATCGAGATTTTTGTTATTTATTCATAATTATGCTGGAGAAATTGTTTTTGATAAAGTTTTTATAAGGGTTATAAAAGAGTTCTACCCTGATATAATTATACATTCCGCTCTGAAATCTAAACCCATATATATATCTGCTACTAAAAAAGACGCAGAAGAAATATTTTTGAAAGAAGTATCTCTACCTTTTGAAAGTGGCTCAAAATATCTTGGAACCTCTTTAAACGATACTTTTCTTTCTTTTCAAAATATTTATAATGAGGCAGATTTAGTTATTGCCAAAGGCCAGAGTAACTTTCAAAGCTTAATGAATGAAAATGGGAAAAAACCTGTTTATTTTTCTTTTGTTACCAAATGTCAAAAAGTGTCGAGTTTTTTAAACGTAAATAGAGGAGATTTGGTTTTTAAAAAGTTTTAATGAAGGTTCCAAAACCATTTTAGAAGGAGGAGATTAAAGTGAAGAAAGTGTTGAGTTTGTTAGTTCTTATGTTATTAGTTTTATCGGTATTAGCAGAACCTACCCATCTCGTAATTTTTCATCTCAACGATACCCATGGTCATGTTTGGGGAGATGATAATGGGGGAGGCTTTGCAAGAATAGCAACTTTGATCAACCAAACTAGGGAAGAAGTTGAAAAAGAAGGCGGACATGTGCTCTTTTTACATGCTGGCGATGTCAACACGGGTATCCCAGAGTCTGATCAATTAGATGCTGTTCCAGATTTTCTTGTTCTTAATTATATGGGATTGGATGCAATGGTCTTAGGAAATCATGAGTTTGACAAACCGTTTGAAGTTCTTGAAATGCAAAAGAAAGTACTTCAAGCTCCTTTTGTTGCCGCCAATTTTGTTAATGATAAACGTGGTGGGCCTGTTTTTGAACCTTATATAATAAAAGATTTTGGTGATCTAAAAGTTGGGATTATTGGTCTTGCTACTGAACAAACTAACGTTTTGGAACCGATATATTTAGGTGAAAATACTATTGTTAACGCTGAAAAGACTTTGAAAAAATATTTGCCGATAGTTGATTGGAAGTCAGATGTTGTTATTGTTCTTTCACATTTAGGATACTACGAGGAGGGTAAAGCCCCTAACTTGCCAGTTGAATATACTACTGCTAATGATTTAGCTCAAAACGTAAAAGGCATAGATATAATAATAGACGGACATTCTCATTCAATTTTAGGACCAGAGTTAATTAATGATGTTATTGTAGCTCAAGCAGGAGAACATGGCAAATATCTTGGAAGAATAGATTTATGGGTAGACAGTGGAAGAATTGTTGATTGGAGAGGAGAAGTAATTCCTATAACCCCTGATATTCCTGAAGATCCTTTTATAAAGATGTTTGCTGATTACTTTTATCAATTGGGGTCAGAGGCTTTAAATGAAGTGGTTGGTGTGACAAATGTTTATTTAGATGGAGAACGTGCAAATGTTAGAAGTGATGAAACCAATTTAAGTAACTTAATCACAGATGCAATGCTTTGGAAAACCGGTGCAGATATTGCACTACAAAATGGTGGGGGTATAAGAGCTTCTATAGAAGCTGGTGAAATAACCTACAGAGATGTTTTGACTGTTCTGCCATTTGGAAACACTGTATATCTTTTAGAGTTAACTGGAAAGGATATCATGGATGTTTTAAACTACGCTGCAAATATTCCTGATGGACAAGGTGCTAAATTACATGTAGCCGGGCTTACTGCAGATATAAAAGATGGTAAGGCAATGAACGTTAAAGTAAATGGGGAACCTCTGGATTTGAACAAAACTTATAAGGTAGTAACTAATAATTATGTAGCTTCTGGTGGTGACGGATACACAATGCTTAAAGGGAAACCTGGCTATGACACTTATTTTAGAGACGCCGATGTTTTGAAAGAATATATCGCTCATTTAGGTACAATAGAATATTATTCATCGGAAGAAAGGTTAGTAGAATTAGATTAAATAATTTTAGAGAAAAAAGGTGCACTTTTTGTGCACCTTTTTTTAAAATCTCTCAAAATATTTATCTAATGATTTAAAACTTATTTGAAACATTATAGGCCTACCATGAGGGCAGGTAAGTAATTTGTTTTCTAGTATGTTTTTTAGAAGGGTTTCCATTCCTGTTGGATTATCTCCTGTTTTAACGGCGGATCGGCAAGCTATAGTTGCTAAATTTTTGTCAAAAATGTTTATATCGTTGTCTAAATTCGAAAGTCTTAAATTATCCGCAACTTCTAAGATCATTTTTTCAACATCATTGATCTTGAGAAGATTAGGTAATCCTTTTACAATGATTTCTTCTTTGTTTTCTTCTATAATAATTCCTATCTTCTCTAAATGTTCTTTATTTTCTAGAATTATTTCTTTTCTAATATTGTCTAATTTTATTTTAACTGGAGATAATAATATATTATAACTAAGATTGTCTTTTTCATCTAACTGTTTTTTTAGATTTTCGTATATATATCTTTCGTGTGCCGCATGAAAATCTACAAAAAGCATTTTGTCTTCGCTTTCTACGATTAAATACCTTCCAGCAACCATACCTACGATTCTTAAATTAGCTAACGAATCGGCTTTTGTAATAGGTTTAAGTTCTTTGTAATTACTGAAATCGAAATTATTCATATTTTTTACTGTTTTATGATATGTAAAATCGTTATTTGATATTATTTTATTGTTTTTTTGATAATTTTGTTCTTTATCTATTATGGGTTCTTGATCATCTCTATAGTACTCAACGTTTGTGTCTTCTTTGAAGTAACTTTCCGATTCTTTATCGTAAAGATCTTGGAAGGAAAAATCAGAACTTTTGTTTTCAGAAAAATGAGGTTCTTCTTTTTTTTCAACAAGTTCAAGAGTGAAAGATGTCTTCTCATTTAAAGTTTCTCTAACAGTGCTTTTTAGTAAAGAAGCAACTTTACGTTCATCAGAAAACTTTACTTCTAATTTTTGAGGATGAACATTAACATCGACCATATCAGAAGATATATCAATAAAAACAACTGCATATGGATGAACAGCTTTTTCAAGCATCGTTCCGTATCCTTTTTCTAAAACAGAAAATAAAGAGGCTGCTTTTACGTATCGTTTATTAACAAAAAAGGTTTGAGCGGTTCTGTTACTTCTTCCAATTTTTGGATGAGAAATAACTCCATAGATTTTAAAGGAAGGGTCTTCGTAATCAACTTGTATTATATCTTCCATTTTAAGTTCGGGATAAATTCTTAAGCATTTTGTAGCTAAGTCCATGTCCTTAGAAAATCTATATATTTCTTTGTTATCTCTCGTATATGTTAAATCTATACTATTTGAAAGAGCGAACTTTTCTACAATATCTGTAACATATCTCCCCTCTGCAGAATTACTTTTAAGAAACTTTCTTCTAGCAGGTATGTTAAAAAAAAGATCCATAATTTCGATTTTAGTACCTGTTGAGGTATTTACCTTTTTTTCATCCAATATTTTCCCTCCGAATATTTCCAGAGACGTTCCTAATTCTTCCTCTGAAACTTTTGAGGTGATTTTCATCCTTGATACTTTGGAAATTGAGGCTAATGCCTCCCCTCTAAAACCAAATGTTTGAAGTCTATATATATCATCTATAGAGGATATTTTGCTTGTGGTGTGAGGCAATATTGCTAATTTTATTTCTTCAGCGGTCATACCTATTCCGTTATCTTCAACTTTTATTAAAGATTTTCCTCCGTCAACAATTTCTACTTTGATATTATCTGCATTTGCATCTATAGAATTTTCTATTAATTCTTTGATAACCGAATTTGGTCCAGACACAACTTCTCCCGCAGCTATTTTCATAATAACTTCTGGTGAAAGAGTTTTTATTTTCATGCACACACCTCTTGGTTTACTTTTCTTTTGTTACTACTTTTTATTATAACATCTTAAATTATAAAACACTATAAAATTCTACTTTTTTTGTTATAATAATTAAGTACTTATAAAATCATTGAAATAAGTTTCGAGGAGGAAAAACATGAATATAGGAATGTTTTCTGATACATATATACCGCAAAAAAATGGGGTAGCAACAGCTTTAAAGTTATATAAAGAAGAGATGGAAAAAAGAGGCCACAATGTCTATTTATTTGTTCCTAAATATGAATTTGATTATAAAAGAAACGAAGAAAACGTTTTTGAATTTCCAGCGGTGAAATTTTTTTTTGAAAAAGATCAGAGAATTGCTTTGCCTTTTTCTTCAGAGGTATTTAAAATAAAAGATCTTAATTTAGATATAATACACTCTCACGATCCTTTTTCTATGGGAATATTAGCCAGAATGATTTCACATATGTTAAAAGTCAAGCATATTGGAACGCATCATACTATGTATGAATATTATACTCATTACTTGCCAGCAATAATGAGACCCCGTCCAGAATTTGTTCAAAAAATTATAAGAAATTGGTGTTTAAAAACAGATAAAGTAATAGCTCCAACCGAAAATATAAAAAGTACATTGGTTGAATATGGTGTGCCTACTGATCATATAGTAACTATACCTACTGGAATAGATTTGGATTCTTTTGACAAACCTGTGGAATGGAATTTGAGAAGAGAATATTCTCAAATAAAAGAGGAAGATAGGATTCTTCTATTTGTAGGAAGATTGGGGAAAGAAAAAAATATTGATTTTCTTTTGCAAGTCTTTGCAAATGTTCTTTCACAAGAAAAGAAAGTAAAATTTGTTATAGTTGGTGGAGGGCCTGAAAGGGAAAATTTAGAAAAATCATGTGATGAATTAAAGATTAGGGATCATGTAATTTTTACTGGAGGATTGTCTAGAGAGAAAGTTTTAGATATATACAAGCAATCAGATTTATTTATTTTTGCATCTTACACAGAAACCCAAGGACTAGTTATTTTAGAAGCTATGGCAGCTGGAACACCTGTAGTTGCATTGGGTAAAGCGGGAGTTTATGATATACTTTCAAAAGAAGGATCAGGTGGCATCATGATTAAAGATCTTGATCGAAACGATTTTGCAAATGAAATAATAAAATTATTAAGAAACACTAATCAGTATGAAGAATTAAAACAAAAATCTAAAAAATTCGTTCGAGAAAACTTTTCCATAGAAAACTGTGTTGAAAGAATCTTAGATTTATATCAAAAGCTAATTGGTAAAAAGTCAAGTGGTAAAAAGGAAAAAGATTGTTAAAAACAGACAAATTAAACAATGCCCATACTTTCAAAAGACAATAAAATAGGCATAAAAAGGGAAAAAACAATTGAGTTGTATTCAATCAATTCATTAATTCACATAGATTCGATTTTTGGCCAGCAATCCAAAAATCAGACGAACTAACTTACGAGTTGTAAACACGAGTGCTCTTTTATGAGGATAGTTGGCTGGTTCTTTAAACTTTTTCCAATAGTACTCTTTGTACTCGGGGATATATCTAATAACGCTATTAGCAGCTTCGAACAAATAATATCTAAGATAGCAGTTACCTGTTTTAGTTAATCTAGTAATCTTGGAAGTATAATTTCCAGATTGGTTTTGTCTCCAAGTCAAACCAGCGAACTTAGCCAAAGAATTGTTGGAATCGAAAAAAGTAACAGAACCTATCTCAGCTATAATG